>JBIPLZ010000340.1:0-3046 GCA_044369395.1 Flavobacteriales bacterium
TTCTATCATTTACAGAATTAATAGAATTACAAAGCTCTGATTAACCAATGAAACGCAAATTGGGGTTAATACTTGTGTCGGTTTAAACTTATTTTTTTCTTTCAATAAACCAAGCTAAGTTTTCTACAGGACTATTGTTTTATGTAATTGTATGCAACACTATACTGGTTTAATTACCACAAAACATTAACGTTATTATAAAAGACAAAATTTGAGTCTTTTGAAACAATAGTACATTTTTCAGAAATCGCTTGTGATATTATGATTCGATCAAAAGGATCTTTGTGTATTTGCTCAAGATTCGTAAGTTCGATAATATGTTCAAAATCTAAAGGTAGAATTTCGAAATTATTTTTCACTATTTCGGTTTTAACTTCTTCAAGATTAACAATCAATTTTAATTTACTTGTGCTAATCTTTATTGCTATTTCCCAAATTGAGGCTATGCTTACATAAATTGTATTATCCGCATTTTCTATTATTATTCGAGCTTTCGATGAAAGGGTATTATTTCCTTCTAGAAACCACAAAAATGTATGGGTATCTAATAAATAATTCATTACATGTAATCTTTAAAATCATCTAATGGAGCGTCAAAATCATCCGAAAGTTGAATTTTTCCCTTTAAACAGCCGAAAACTCTTTTGTTTATTTTCTGATTAGGTTGAGATTCAGTTTTATTTTTTTTGGTTTTTTCAACAAGGTATTCTATAAAATTCTTGGCTTCTTCCTTTAATGCAGAAGGAAGAGTTTCCAGCTTTGTATATAATGATAGCGATGCCATAATGAATTCTTTAACACAAACTTAAGGAATATTTCTAAATTAACAATGTCATTGAAGATGCTGATTTTGTTAATTGCACATGAAAAATGATACGTTTTGAAATGTAGAAATATGATAATGTAAACCTTTATGAAATTTGGTTTTGCCTACCCTACTCCATTTCTATAAACAGATAACATTCAAAATTGAATAATCTGCTTGGTTATGATAAATTTAAAACCTACTTCAACGTATTTACAGAGAGTCTAATTTTGCAAATATTTAGTTTGGAGATGCTTATATAGGCTTGAACTTTTATATTTCAATTGGATAAACTATAATTTTAAGCAAAGTTCATCTGGAGTTAAAACGACAATTTCACTTGTTTTAAAATCCTTTGTGTTTCGAGTTACTATGAAATTAATTCCTGCAATTGAAGAAGCGCAAAGAATTTGTATTGCATCTTCAAAGTCTTTATGATTAGAGCGCAATCCTTTTTTCAGAACATCGAGGTCGCCAGGAATCACATCAAGAAATTCAAGAAGATTGGTTAGAATAGCTCTTAGTTCCTTTTCGTCCACATATTTTTTTAATAGGTAGTGAGTTGTGGCTATTGAATGAGAAGATGTGAATAGTTGAACTTTTAATTCCTCCGCATATTTAAAAATCTCAATTGCATGTTTACTGAACGGCTTTCTATCTGCGATTAAGTCGACCAGAATATTCGTATCAAGAAAAACTCGTATCATTTTAGATGTTTCTTCTCAATAGCCGAACGCAATTCTTCATCATAGTCAAAGTCTGTAGGAAGATGAACCGCCCCGACTAACTTTTTTAGTTTGGGAGACAAATCCGAATTGTTATTTTCTTCAGTAATTGCTTCAAGATAATTCTCAATCAATTCAGACAAGCTTCTTCCTGTTTGCTTTGCATAGGATTTTGCCCTTTCTATTATTGTCTTTTCTACAGTCAATGTTAGCTTGGTCGTCATAATACGTGTTTATAAATCAAAAATACGTATTTGAATTGAAATACCAAATGACATGCTTAGGGATTACTTGTTTCAAATGTCTAAGATTTATTTCATTTCTAAGATTATCTTTGTGCGTGCTTTTACTACATCCTACCCATTTCGCCGATTACGAACTCATTGATTCCGGCAATTACGAAAAACTTGAACGCTTTGGTGAATACATCACCATTCGACCCGAACCACAAGCATTGTGGGACAAAGTCCTGAACGATAGTGAATGGACCAAACGAGCACATGTCCGCTTTGTTGCCAAGAGTAGCTCATCGGGAACTTGGGAAAAGTTAAAGCCCATGCCCGATCGTTGGACGATAGGTTACGCCAAAAATGATGTAAAAATTAAATTACGATTGGCTCTCACATCGTTTAAGCATGTAGGTGTTTTTCCGGAACAAGCCGTTAATTGGGATTTCATTTCTGAGAGCATTGGAAAACTAAAATCCAAGGAACCAAAATTCTTAAATTTGTTTGCCTACACTGGAGCAGCTTCCTTGGCTGCAAAAGCAGCTGGCGCTGATGTTACACATGTCGATTCGATTAAGCAAGTGGTAACCTGGGCCAACGAAAATCAATTGCATTCGGGATTGAGTAATGTGCGTTGGGTAGTTGAAGATGCTATGAAATTTGTGAAACGCGAACTTCGCAGAGGCAACACCTACCATGGCGTTATTATGGATCCTCCCGCATTTGGACACGGTGCCAACGGAGAAAGTTGGAAACTCGAAAAACAACTCAACGAATTGATTAAAGACGTGCTCCAATTGTTAAATCCGGAAGAACATTTCTTGATTTTAAACACCTATTCACTCGGCTTCTCTTCCTTAATTTTGAAGAATCATTTCTTGAATACTCCGCATCCAAACTCGAAACTCGAAATTGGTGAATTGTATTTACCATCAACCAGCGGACAACAATTGCCTTTGGGTGTTTTTGGAAGATACAGTAACCTATAATCACAACGAGCGATGAGAAAATTCATAATCATATGTTTTCTCTTTATTTTTCAATTTGTAGGAATTGCTCAAAATACAGTTCGTTTTTTTGAGGGAAATAGAATTTCCCAATCAAGTATTCAACTTAATTGGATCACAAACGCAGGCTCTTCATGTTCTGATCTTTTAATTGATCGGTCGGAAGATCTTTTAAGTTTTATCGAGGTCTATAGACATTCGGGAGTTTGCGGAAGTTCTTCGGAAGAACTCAGTTATTTCTGGGTCGATAGCGATGCTCTTCCGGGAATTTCCTATTATCGA
>JBIPLZ010000341.1:0-3045 GCA_044369395.1 Flavobacteriales bacterium
GAAGGATTTACAGCTGGTGAAGAAGTTGATTTAACTGGCTTGGGCGATGATTTTACTGCTGGATTCTGAGCAGAAAGTGCTGCACTTACAAAACATGCAGAGGCAAATACAAGAAACTTTTTCATAGAATGTATTATTTGGTTTGTTAGAGTTTAGCAATCATTGTGCCTTTATTATCTTTCATCATTGGTCAATCTCAAAGACAATGATAACAATGCTATAAAATTGCTGATTTTTTGTTTGTCATTTAAATCCGGAACCTGCGTTCCATGAAGTGCATAAGAGAAATCTTCTAAATTTACATTTGGCATCAAGTTATACAAAACAACAGGTGAAATATCGATGCGCTTTGTTAACGCAATACGGCAACCTAAACCCGCACTGAATTGATATGACCAAATAATAGGTTTGTATGCATCATCATCCACATTAACCAATTCATTATTTATTCGAACACGAGGTAACAAGCAGGATGCTCCACCGCCAATGCGAAAAAATGGACGAATAATATAGGCAACAGAGTCTAACTTAAACTCACGAGGATAAACATCAAGATATATTGAGCCTCTATACCATTTAACATCAATGGCATGCGAAACAGGTGGATTTTCTGAAGATGATGTATATCGAGAGTAAGAAAATTCGGGCGAAAGAAAAAAACCTTTTCCAATCACCCCCGAAGTTCCGAAACCCCAAGTTTTAGCAGAACGAATTTGTGGAATCGGATTTTTTAACCAAGGTCGCGAGAAATTATATGCATCAATCGTTCGATTCCAATTTTGGGGATTTATGAAAGAATATCCTGCATAAATAGTTATATGGCGTTGAGCCGAAATTGTTTGGGAAATAGTAAACAATAGTAAGAATATCGGCAGTGTTTTTTTCATGATTCCAATAGTTCTATAACTGCTCTATAACCAGATTCCATAGCACCATGAACAGTTGCCAAATGACCATTATAATTCGTTGCTTCACCTGCAAAAAAGAGTTTTTTTGAAACTGATGCAGCAAGATTTTCGCGTTGGCCAGCGCTGTTTATTGAAGGATATGAATACGCTCCACCAATATATGGTTCATCTGCCCAATTTTTATAGAGGAATTCGCCGCTATACAATGATTGTACATTGCCATTAGGATACAATGTACTTAATTCGGATAGTAACGCTAGTATGGCCTCATTTTCTGAGAGTGTGGCTATGTAATCGGCCGATTCACCCATGATAAAAGCGGTTAAATAATTGCCATTGCTCGTTTTATCCGCATTAGCAACCCAATATTCAGGTACAACTGAAGCACCCAAAATGGAACGTGTATTGGGTTCCCAAAATGGACTCGTAAATTTCAAGGTAATTTTAATCCCATTCCCCATTTCAATCGATTGAATCGCTTCTAATTTTACGGAGGGTAACGATGGCTGAAACTCGATGCTGTTGTTTTTTAACATGGCCAGTGGAATGGTCACTAAAACACGATCAGCAAAATATTCACTTCCATGAATTGATTTAATTCGAACACTAGTCCCGGAATAATCGATGGTTTGAACAGCTTCATCTCTAATTACTTTTCCAATGGCATCCGAAAAAGCATATTCGAAAAGTTGCCAATATGAAATTCCATTCAATCCAAAACTATCATCTCCTGATGAATACCCAGCTTCTGCTTCCTTCAATGCAAGCATACCAATACGATTATTGCTGCTTCCGTATTCGTTTGCAACCAATGCATTAACAATGGGATGTAATGATGAAATTAAAGGAAAATCTACTATATATTGACTCAGTAATTTATTTTCTTCTGGATAAGTTCCCAAACTATCAATTAGTTGGAACATGGTTTCCACTTCTCCCGCATATTCAGATTGCGATATTAAATTTTGCTCATCACGAAGCAAATTATTCATCCAATAAAAATCTTTCCCTTCATGTTCAACAAGATTTTCAGGCGATATAAAGGAAGCCAAATCGTAAAGTACTGAGCGCTTACCATGAATTTCCTCGGCGCCCAATTCAATCGGAAAGTCAGCAAATGCAGTGTTTGCCATCATTCTCCCTCCAATGCGATTGGAAGCTTCTAAAATAGTTACATCCACTCCTTGTTTCATCAGTAAATGCGCTGCATAAATTCCCGAAGCTCCTGCACCTATTACGATTACCTTGCCCTTAAAAGGAGATTCATCAATGAGTTCATCCTTTTTACACGAATTTAACAAACTCGGTAATACAATTCCAGCCGGAATACCCCATAGCAATTGCCTCAATAAATATCTTCTATCCATAATAAAAAGCGACACAATATACAGTTCTCTTGTTTATTGATTATAAGATTTCTGAATTTATACGCTGACATTCATCCAAAATAAAAATTACTCGTTAGAAATGTTAATTATATGTGAAAAACTAAGCCCGTTATATCAATTATTCGTGCTAAATAGTAGTCATTTTTGTTAAATTTGCACAGAATCACCCTTAACAACATTGAAGTTTATACTTCAGTATTTATTAAACAATTAAACTCACATGGCAGAAGAGATGTTGGAAGACGAGAACAGTAATAAAGCTTCGTATGGAGCAGATAGTATTCAGGTATTAGAAGGTCTTGAAGCGGTTCGTAAGCGCCCTTCCATGTACATTGGTGATACCGGCGTTCGAGGGCTTCATCATTTGGTTTACGAAGTTGTTGACAATTCAATTGATGAGGCATTAGCCGGCCATTGTAAAAACATTCAAGTTCATATCAATTTGGATAATTCCATTACCGTTCAAGATGATGGTCGTGGTATTCCAGTTGACATGCACCAAAAAGAAAAGCGTTCGGCTTTAGAGGTTGTTATGACCGTTCTTCACGCCGGAGGTAAATTCGATAAAGATTCCTACAAGGTTTCCGGAGGTTTGCATGGAGTGGGTGTGAGTTGTGTAAATGCACTTTCTACCATGTTACACGTTACCGTTGAGCGTGGAGGTAAAAAATACGAGCAAGAATATTCTATCGGAAAGCCACTTTACGATGTTAAGGAAATAGGAACAAGTTCGAAAACCGGTACGCGTG
>JBIPLZ010000342.1:0-3030 GCA_044369395.1 Flavobacteriales bacterium
GAACTAAGCGAGAGTAAAATGAAAATTGATTCATCTCTCTATTTTCGATTGTTTCGTTTATGGAATCAACAGATTGGGTCAAAAAATGAGTTGGATAAAAGTGAATTGATTTATAAGAATTCAAAAATCTCTTATAAATCAGCATTAATAAAATTGAATGATTTGAAGAATCAGATTAAATATGCTGAAATGCAGTCGAATAATAATGTGCGTATTTCAAATAAAAACAAAAATGATTTTATAATTAGAAGTGAGGTTGATGGAGTTGTTTATAGTTTAAATAAAAAGAAAGGGGAAATTGTCGGATTGCAGAATCCTATTGCAATTATAGGTAGTTCGAATGATTTTATTTTGGAAATGCAAATTGATGAATATGATATTTTGAAAATTAAAAATGGTTTACCTGTTTTAGTCTCATTAGATAGTTATAAAGGCATAGTATATGAGGCAAGAGTTACTAAAATCAACCCATTGATGAATGAAAGAAGTAAAACATTTATGGTGGAAGCCGAATTTATAAATAAGCCTGAAACACTCTATCCCAATATTACATTTGAAGCAAATGTTGTTTTAAAAAAGAAAAATAATGCACTTTTAATTCCGCGTAATTATGTGGTAAATGATTCATTTGTTTTGAATTCAGATGGGAATAAAATGCCTATTAAAATTGGTTTGAAGGATTACCGGAATGTAGAAGTAATTCAAGGACTTAATAAGGATGTTGAATTATTAATGCCTATAAAATGAAATTTAAGTTAATTACACAAATTTCGTATTCTTTACTCATGGCTCGCTGGAAGCAAACCTTAATTGCTGCAATTGGCGTGACATTTAGCATAACAATGTTTATTGCATTATTAAGTTTTATGAACGGTCTAAATGATTTATTGGATGGATTAGTTCTTAATCGCACTCCACATATTCGATTATATAATGAAATAGAACCATCTAAATTTCAACCCATTGACTTTGATCGTAATTACAAAAATAGTTACAATTTTATTAGTTCTATTAAACCTAAAAATGAACGACTTGAAATTTACAATAATGCTAAAGTTATGAATGCTTTGAGTCAAGACAAGCGAGTGCGTGGATATTCACCCAAAGTAATGACTCAAGTTTTTTACAATATTGGTGCTATTGATTTAACCGGAATAATTAATGGCATTGATCCCGAATCTGAAAATAAATTATTTTCATTTGATGATTATGTAATTGAAGGAAAATCTATAGATATTAATACTACATCAAATAGCATCATTCTAGGCAAGGGAGTAGCAGATAAAATGCTAGCATCGTTAGGTGATATTATTCAAATAACAACTGCAAAAGGAGAACGAATGCCATTAAAAGTAGTCGGGATTTTTCAGTCTGGTTTAAAGGATATTGATGACGTTCAAAGTTACGCATCTATTAGTTCAGTTCAGAAACTTCTTGGTGAGTCCAATAAATACATAACTGATATTCAAATTAAATTGAATGATGTTTTAATGGCACCAACACTTGCAAAAGAATATGAGAAATTGTTTGAACTTGAAGCCATTGACATCCAAACCGCCAATTCCCAATTTGAAACGGGAAGTTCGGTTCGTTCACTTATATCATATGCCGTTGGAATTACCTTATTAATTGTTGCCGGATTTGGGATTTACAACATCCTCAATATGATGATTTATGAAAAAATGGATTCCATTGCAATCCTAAAAGCAACTGGATTTTCTGGTCGTGACGTTAATTTTATTTTTATCATTATCGCTTTGAGCATCGGAATTTTTGGCGGTTTTATTGGTCTTATTTGTGGATTTGGTTTGTCCTTAATTATTGATCAAATTCCATTTAATACAGCTGCACTCCCAACAATTTCCACATATCCTATTAATTATAGTCCACAGTTTTACATAATAGGAATTGTATTCTCTTTGGTAACAACCTATTTTGCTGGATATTTCCCTGCTCGAAAAGCAAGTAGAATCGATCCTGTAATTATTATTCGAGGTAAATAATTATGAACGATATCATACTTGAGGCCATTAATATTTCTAAGAAATTTTATGACCCCATTGAATTTTCGGTATTAAGTGATATTAATTTTTCCATCTCCAAAGGTGAGTTTGTTTCCATAACAGGTAAATCGGGATGCGGAAAATCAACACTTCTTTATATTTTATCAACCATGGATACAGATTATCAAGGTCAACTCATCATTGATGGAATTTCCATGGAAGCTAAGAAAGAGTCTGAATTAGCGCGTGTTCGAAACGAGAAGATTGGATTCGTATTTCAATTTCATTATTTATTGAATGAATTTTCCGTTCTGAAAAATGTGATGCTACCTGGATTGAAACTAGGCAAATTTTCAATCGAAGAAATTGAACATCGAGCGTTTGAAAAATTAAAAATTCTAGGAATTCAAAATGAGGCTAGTAAAAAACCGAATCAATTATCTGGTGGACAAAAACAACGAGTAGCAATTGCTCGAGCATTAATCAACGATCCAATTTTGATAATGGGCGACGAGCCAACTGGGAATCTCGATAAAAAAAATAGCGATATAGTTTTCGATATTTTCAAAAAAATATCAAGTGAATTAAATCAAACCTTACTAATTGTAACGCATGATAATGATTTTGCAAATCGAACGAATCGTATCATTGAGATGGAGGACGGCAGAATATTAAATTCAATATAAAAATATTTCTAAATCTTCGCTATTGTTTGATGTTAGTTATTTGCAAAATGGAATGTACTATTGGGTATTAACCTCTGGTCAAAACATCAATAATGGAAAACTAATTATGACAAAATAAATTTTAACGACGCAATCATTCGATTCCATATTGTTAATTCTAAAATCTGGAAAGCACTATCGTTCCATAAAATCACGTTTCCGTTTTTCAATACCGATCATAAACTGATAAGGAGGTTTTCCATTTTCACCATCCACAGAACGTTTTTTGGCATCTAGTTCTCGTACAACTTTATTGAACGTTTCTTCTGCTGCAATTACACTCATGATATTTCTGGTGTAGT
>JBIPLZ010000043.1:0-10942 GCA_044369395.1 Flavobacteriales bacterium
TAGCATCTGACAATTCGTAGGTTTCTTCGATAGTTAAATGCCTCAAACTTTCGAATGTTTGTTTCATATCCCAAGGGCATTTTTCTCTCAACTCGTCTAAGATGGTTATTAGTCGTGTAAAAGCTTGTTCTTTTTCTTCCGTAGTTGACATATTTTAAGCCCCGATTTTTATTTTACATTTGCATTTCATGATGCATAAACTCCATTTGCAAAAGTACATGAAAGCAATCTTAACGATTTGCATTCTTTTCATTTTTGTTATTCGGTCTGAGGCACAAATATCCGTTGCCCCAGCAGCATTCGGATTCCGTTTTCATTACGGCTTTGTTTATCAGCACAAAAAAGACATGGATCAGCTGGTAACTGGACATATTCCGGCGTTCGAGCTTTTTTATAGACGTAACTTCACAGGTAAACGCGAATGGGAAAAGTTTTATCGGTTCCCACATTCTGGAACAGTAATTCAATACATCAATTTCAATAATTCATTTTTGGGTTCGGGCTTCTGCGTAATGCCCTATATCAGCTTCCCCATCATCCCAAAAAGAAAATACAGCGAACTTCATTTCCGTTTAGCTTCGGGCATTGGCTATACCAGTAAAACCTTCAATTTGGATGATAACAGAAAGAACACCGTTATCAGCTCTCATTTCAATGCGGCGTTTAATCTTTTACTTCAATACCATTGGAAGATTTCTTCAGGCGCTGAATTACTGACTGGAATTTCGTTTACTCATTTTTCGAATGGAAAATTCAAAATCCCCAATGCCGGAATTAATGTGGTGGGCGCAAATGTTGGACTAAGCATAAATGTTGGGGGAATTACAGGAGTAAATAACAATTCTTTTCCCGTTTTGAATAAGCGCTGGAAATACATCGCTTCATTTGCTGGTTTTGTCAAAGAAACAGAACCTGTGAACCGTAAAAAATTTGCAGCTATTACATTATCAGCCAATGCATTAAAAAGATTTAGCCCCAAAAGTTCGTATGGAACGGGGATTGATTTTATGTATGATGCATCATTGAAAGAGGAATTCCGTCAACAAGGTAAATCGCTAGAAGTACCTGTTCGTATTGGGCTTACAGCCGATTATGAATTACATGTTGGAAAAGTTACGTTCCCAATTCAACAAGGATTTTATGTGATTGATGCTTATAAACAAGATCCAATTTTTTACCAACGTATTGGCATGCGATATCATTTGCCACATAATTTAACATTTCAAATTTGTTTAAAAACCCATTTTGCGAAAGCCGATTTCGCCGAATTTGGAATTGGTTATTTCTTCCGATGAAACAGATACTCCTATTAACCATGTTAAGCATCATTGTTTTTTCTTGTAAAAAGGAAAACATGGGCGATTGCTTTAAGGGAACCGGAATAGTAAAAAAAGATACACGCATACTCGGTGACTTCGATAGCATCTATGTTGATCGTCGCTTAAATATAGTTCTCGTTCAGGACAGTGTGAATTTCGCAGTTGTAGAAGCAGGTGAGCATTTGCTAGAAATGATAGATACCGAGATAAAAGACGGAAAACTCACCTTACGAAATAACAACAAATGCAATTGGGTTAGAAGCTATAAGATACCAGTAAACATTGAAGTTCACACCAATAATCTCCATCACATTGTGATGTGGGGAGCGAGCAATATTACCAATAAAGACACCTTGAGATTTCCCAAATTGGTGGTAGAATATCGCGATGCTTCAGGCAATATTGACTTAATGGTCGATAATCAGTTAACCAATATTATCCAACACACAGGAGCTGGCGATGCCGTTATTCATGGAAAAACGGAGCAATTAACGGTGTATATGTCTTCTTTAGCTTTTGGTGATTACACCGATTTACAGGCGCAAAATGTGTATGTCGAAAATAGAAGTTCGGCCGATTGTAGAGTTTCAGGCAATCAAACATTTACATTTCGATTGCGTGGAGATGGAAACATTTACTACAAAGGACAGGGCGAAATAATTTCCGAAGAAAAAACCGGAAATGGAGTTATTAAGAAAATTCTATAACGATTCAATCACTTTCGAAAAGTAGCCAGGAAATTTTTCTTCTATGTTTGGTTTTTCTTTGAAGATTCCAAAAACGGTAGAACCCGTTCCAGTCATTGCTGTATACAAAGCACCTTCCTGCATCAGTTTTTGTTTGATTTGATTTATTTCGGGATGAATGGCTTCTATTCCGAATTCAAATGCATTTTTAAACGTCCAATTTTCTGGCGAAAGCGTTAATTGTTCTAACCACTTTTCGGGTTCATCTTCAATTCGAACCGACTGAAAAGCTTGAGCCGTTGAGATGTGAATTCCTGGATTCACTAAACAGATAGAATATCCATCCAAAGGCAAATAAAAAGGACTCAACACTTCTCCCCTTCCACTCACAGCGCAGGGTTCATCTAAAATAAAAAAGGGGCAATCGGAACCCAAATTTGCCGCTAAATTTTGTAGTTCTTCTTGAGGAATTTGCAATGAGAAAAGTTCATTCAGTAAACGTAAAGCCCAAGCCCCATCGGATGAACCACCACCCAAACCCGCTCCCATTGGGATTACTTTATGCAAATGAATCTTAACCGCAGGCAATCCATAAAGCGCATCGAGCAGTTTGTATGCTTTTACCACCAAATTGCTATTCGTACTTCCAGGAATTTCCAATCCGCTTGAAGAAAAGATAAACGTTCCATCCTCCCCCGAATCTTGAATAATTTCCAATGCATCACACAAGGCAATAGGAAAAAAAACACTCGAAATAGCGTGAAAACCATCCTCACGTTTGGCTGTAACGTACAATCCTAGATTTATTTTGCAGGGAGGAAATACAATCATTTCAGATTTGAATAAACAGTATCAGGCACTTAAGATAAACTAGCACAAATTTTTAGGGCTTTCGAAAATACGTTATTGATTCGAATGTGTAACTTGCGCACCCTGAATTCGGATTTATTATGACGTTTCTAGATTTTGAACAACCCATTGCGGAACTTTTTGACCAACTCGAACAAGCACGTTCCTTGGCCGAATCGAGTAAAATTGATATGACCAAAGCCATTAAAGAGCTTGAGGCAAAAATTGATTCCACACGCAAATCGATATACAGTGAATTAACACCATGGCAGCGCGTTCAAGTTTCGCGTCATCCAGAAAGACCTTACACATTGGCATACATCAATTTCATGACCGATGGCAATTTCACCGAAATGCATGGCGACAGAACCGTTGGTGATGATAAAGCCATGGTGGGTGGTTTAGGTTGTGTTGATGGAAAATCGGTGATGTTTATCGGGCAGCAAAAAGGAGTGAATACCAAAATGCGCCAATTCAGAAAATTTGGAATGCCCAATCCTGAAGGCTATAGAAAAGCTCTCCGTTTGATGAAACTTGCAGAGAAGTTCGATATTCCAATCGTCACGTTTATTGATACACCCGGAGCATATCCAGGCTTAGAAGCAGAAGAACGAGGACAAGGAGAAGCCATTGCACGTAATCTTTACGAAATGACCAAATTGCGCGTTCCTGTAATCTGCATAATCATTGGCGAAGGAGCATCAGGTGGTGCCTTAGGAATTGGCATTGGCGATAAAGTGCTTATGCTCGAAAACACATGGTATTCTGTTATTTCACCCGAAAGCTGTTCGTCAATTTTGTGGAGAAGCTGGGAATATAAAGAACGTGCTGCTACAGCGCTTAAACTTACCGCGCAAGACATGCTGAAAAACAAGTTAATTGACGGCATTATTCCGGAGCCAACAGGCGGTGCTCATACAAACTTCCACGAAGTTTTTACGAACGTGAAGAATGAAATCAATAAGCATTTGACTAAGCTCAGCAAACTAAAACCTGAAAAACGAATCGAAATGCGCATTGATAAATTCTCTTCAATGGGATCTATCATTCAGGATAAATAAACTAATCACAAATCACATGAGCAACACGATTGAAGCAAACCGAAACGAAGATACCATGAAGTTGCTGCTTTCATCGATGCGGCAAAAGTTAGAAAAAGTCATGCTAGGCGGTGGGCAAAAGCGCATCGACAAAGAACACGAAAAAGGCAAAATGAGCGCCCGTGAGCGCATTGCTTTCCTTCTCGACAAAGACGCACCTCAACAAGAAATTGGTGCTTTTGTGGGCGAGGGTATGTACGAAGAACACGGTGGTTGCCCAAGTGGCGGCGTTGTGGTAGTGATTGGTTATGTGAAAGGTCGTCAGTGTATTGTGGTTGCTAACGATGCCACTGTAAAAGCTGGGGCTTGGTTTCCTATTACAGCAAAAAAGAATCTACGCGCACAGGAAATTTCCATTGAAAATCGTTTGCCAATCATTTACTTGGTTGATAGCGCAGGAGTTTATTTGCCCATGCAGGATGAAATTTTTCCTGATAAAGAACATTTCGGACGCATATTTCGGAACAACGCAATTATGTCGTCCATGGGGATTTTGCAAATATCGGCGGTGATGGGAAGTTGTGTTGCAGGTGGTGCATATTTGCCTATTATGAGCGATGAAGCCATGATAGTGAAAGAAACAGGCACCATCTTTTTGGCGGGTTCTTATCTAGTTAAAGCAGCCATAGGAGAAGACATCGACAATGAAACATTAGGAGGCGCTACGACACATTGTGAGATTAGTGGAGTTACCGATTACAAATGCGAAAACGACGAAGATTGTCTGACACGTATTCGCAATATCATGGATAAAGTAGGCGCTCCTGAGAACGCAGGGTTCGATCGAATTAAAGTCGAAGCACCCGCAAAAGATCCCAACGAGATATACGGGATTTTGCCTGAATCGCGCGAGAAACCTTATGAAATGCGTGATATCATTCATCGCATTGTAGACAATTCGGAATTCGAAGAATACAAAGAGAACTTTGGTCAAACCATTGTGTGTGGATTAGCTCGCATTGAAGGATGGGCAGTTGGTATTGTGGCCAATCAGCGCAAAGTGGTAAAAAGCAAGAAAGGTGAAATGCAATTGGGCGGCGTTATTTACAGCGACTCAGCCGATAAAGCAGCACGTTTTATCATGAATTGTAATCAGAAAAAAATTCCTTTGGTGTTTCTACAAGATGTGACCGGCTTCATGGTAGGCTCACGTTCAGAACACGGAGGAATTATAAAAGACGGCGCTAAAATGGTGAATGCCATGGCGAACAGCGTTGTTCCAAAATTCACGGTTGTTATTGGAAATAGCTACGGAGCTGGAAATTACGCCATGTGTGGAAAAGCATACGATCCACGTTTGATGTTGGCTTGGCCAAGTGCTAAAATTGCGGTGATGGGCGGTGCTCAAGCGGCAAAAGTTTTACTTCAAATTGAGGTAAGCTCCTTGAAAGCAAAAGGTAAAGTGATTACCGAAGTGGACGAAAAAGCGATTTACGACAAGATCTTCAATCATTACGAAGCTACTACATCCATTTATTACAGTGCTGCACGTTTAGTGGTAGATGCGATAATTGATCCGATGGATACTCGAAAAGCTATTTCGATGGGAATAGAAGCCGCGAATCATGCACCCATTGAAAAACGCTATAATGTGGGCGTGATTCAGGTTTGATAAATTCTACCCCCAAAAACCGTTCTATGAAAAAGCGTCTTGTAATTGCTAGTCTCATCGTTTTTGGTGGGTTAATTTCAAGCATTCAAGCCCAAAACGACACCATACGGTATTATTACAAGAGTGAAAAAGCGGTTTCAAAAGTTGCTCAAAACAAAATCTATGGTGAACTTCTGGGATCAGGATTTGGAATTTCTGCTAACTACGAACGCTGTGTTTGGCAAGACGATGTTGTTTCTATAAATGCCCGAATAGGAATTGGCACTGCAGTTTTAATTAATGCATTGCCTATTTTAGGATTTAATGCATGTTTAGGTAAAGGAGAAAGCAAATTTGAAATTGGTGTTAATGCTTTACGTGTATACAGCATTGGTTTATTAGATGGAAATGAAAACACATCCATGTATGCAAACCCAATTATAGGATACCGATTCGAAAGTCGAAAAGGATTTTTATTTCGATTTGCTTTCACACCTTTTTTAAATCCAGACCCCAATACCGAATTCCCCTTTTTCCCTTGGCTAGGAATTAGTTTTGGAGGCGCTTTTTAAATAGATTGTCTAATGAACAACGTTCCACGAGTTAACAAGACGTTTGGTATTTGATGAACGAGATGTTTTAAGCAGAATGAATCTAACAAATTCTACAATATTTTAATTGACCACTATACCCAAATTTTTGGTGAGCGCTGATAACTGTTCGTTGGTTCTTCTTCACTGACATTAATTGTCACAACAAGTTTAGAATCAAACGTAAGAAGTGTAAATCAGATTAAGTGTGTCTATATCTCTCACTTCTACTTCTCCCAATAAATTATGGCAACAATTTGTGATAACAGACACATTAGTGGCTGGTGTGTTTCTATCTCCAGAGGTTGATATAAATTGTTTTTAAAAACGTTCTAGATCTATTCTTTTGTAGCACTCTCGGATAAGGTAAATGCTTATGGGTGAAAGCTCTTTGTTTATTTAAAGTGAAATTTTTCATGATAATTTCTACAATAGGTTCTTGAAATTTTGTATAGATAAACGTTTTATAATATATTAATTACCACTAATTTAATCTTTTTAAACAGCGTACTGACATGCCAATATTTTTATTTGTTCCAAATTCATGACTTGCCCAATTACCTGCCTTTTTGCCAATTTCCCTTGCAAATGAAAAGTTTTGATGAGAGAATGTAGACGTCCAAAAATAACCGCCTAGACCCAAATAACTAAAAGTTCCAGTATGATCTCTCATGCCGGATGGTAAACCAGAAAAGCCAGATACATTAGATGCGTTTTCAGAAATGTCCCAAGCAGACTTTTCCATCATTTTTTGTTTGAAATCTTGACCTAAAAAATTTGTCAATTCTAAATAATCTGAATTTGAAGGTAATTTCCAGCCTGACGGACAAACATTACATGCTGTTGACCAATCATACAAATAACCATATCTGGTAAGATTGTTTTTTTCATTGTTGTACACATAATAATTACCACTTGAAGGTTTGTACGCCAGATTTGAAGCCATCCATGTTTGGTTACCAATATTTACTGTCCTGTATGTTTTACCATCTCTATCGTCATAAAAACTTTCAGAGTTTTGAGCTTTAATTTTAACCTCACCCTTTAGGCAACGGACAGAAAAACCGGCCTGCTTCCGATAATTGTCCCTACTTGCATTGCCTTCGGTATAATGAAGGTTACAAGCCCAGCCGCCTCTGGCACCGCCCTCAGTAGAACTCCACCAATTACCGCTGCTGCCAACATCGCCGAAAACACCATTGTCCTTGCGCCCCCCGCCTGGGAGACCTGAAAAAGCGCTACTATTGCTGCCGTTTCCATTTTGAATCCAGCCCGATGTGCTTTTCATTTTATATCCAGCGTCCCCCTCTCCTCCGAGATAGTTGGTAAGCGCTGTCCATTCTTCATCAGTTGGTATATGAAAACCTGCAGGCGCTAAACCTCGGGGGTCGTTTACAGCAAACCAATTATATAATTTGCCATACTTAACTCCGTTGGCAGGTATATTTTTATAATAACACCAAGCTGGCTGACCATTTTCTCCTGCAGTTACCCATTCAGCATCAGTTTTTGCCTCAATTATTGGGTCTCCATTGCGAAACTTTGCAGTGCTTAGATTTTGGGTAGTCCAAACTTGACTGCCGATTGTTACAGTTTGGGCAAAGGAGAAGCTTGTAATGCTCAATAAAAGAATTAAATAAATAACATGTTTTGACATGATTTTTCGTTTTTAAAATATGTATAAACCTATCATATACCTAAAATACTTATTTAGTAAACGTATTACTATTTTTGTTTAATAACTGAGGTTGGATCTAGGCTCATAAAAAATAATTTATGTTTGTTTCATGTTGCTGCATTCTTATCAATTGCAGTATTCTCTATAGCCATCCGTATATTCAAATATTGAATTCACGGCTTCTTCTTTCATGTCTTTAATTAATGTTCCATTTAATCGGACATTATTGGTAAGCTTGTATACTTCACACCAATCAGTATCCATAGCTTTTTGCGCTTCAATGACTGCACATATAATGTTAATTGTATAACTTTTATTATTCTTTAACTTTGCTTTTTGAGCGAAGATAATTGCTTCTTCCACGTCAAAATAATTATCCAAAGCTTTTAAATATGCATAACAAATTAGAATATCAGCACTAGCTTCATTAATATCCTTTAGATTATTTTTTTTCAAGTATTCATAAAATACCTTTGAATTACTTTTACCATCAAAATTCCATCCTAATTTATTGATTAAAGCTATTTTCAGTTCAATAGGATTTTTACTATCGAACAAATAATTCATCAATTCATCATTTAAGACTCCATCAGTTGTAGCAGCTAACTGAACTATTTTTGAATCTTTATACGCATTGCTGATATCTGTTGATGTTAAAGGAGAATCTGCAAAGAGATTTTGACCAATTAACATACCTGATATTAAGAGTATTATAAAATTTGTTTTCATGATTTATGAAATTTTAAATTGATAATTACCTGAAAAAATTATTAAAGTATGTCGAATTTTAATAGATAGAAGAACCTGTTCTCAGATGAAGATCTACAATTTTCAATACCAATTTCTGGTCAAGAAATTGAGTCTTATTGAATATTGTCATGACGAAGAATGTTTTACCTTCTCAGCATTTGTCCCATAAGCAATTAAAACTAATTGTATTAAAAAAAGAAAAATGTTAAACTTAGTTTAAAATGTGTTGATACGTTAAGTGCCTTATATACATTATAATTCAAACATTATCAATAATTTTTATTGAAACACTTTTAATATATTTTGCTAATAAAACCATTGGATATATATGAATTACCCTGTGCAATTTTCCCAATAGTAAAAGTCTCAAAAACCCCATTAATTAATTTTATTTCCTTTAGTTTTTCATAATATAGCCCACCCTTGGACTCGTCCCAAACACCAAACTCAATTTTATCAATTAAATCCTTGTAATCAGTAATATTTTTAAACTCCATATACTTATTAATAGATGAGAATCCAAAGTCTTTTATGAAGAGAGGGTGATTACTAGTCAATTCCAATTCTTTTGTTTCACAACGTATCTTAAGCATACTCAAATGCCGTTGCTTAGATACTTTTAAAACCTCTGAATTTGATAATTCGCCAGTTTTAAGATTAATTGTTTTGATAAATAATCCTGGCTCAACATTTCCAATAGAAACATTATTAGATATAGTTTCAATGCTTGAAGATTCTCCAATACAGCATCCAGCTAAAGTTATTTCAGAAATTGCAACATCTTGCCATTTAGAACCTTTATAAACCTCTATAATTTCAAACTTGTAAATACTTTCTTCTGAGTCTTCATTTCTATTGTGGTCTGGAAGTTCAAAGGACTGTCTGCCCATCTCGTCTGTCAGTATAAGATAACAAAGCGAAATATTGTTCTTATATACTTTGAATTTTTTCACTCTTGAATTTTCAACCCAAGATTTCGGGGATGCTTGATAGCCATTGTATATAACATTTAAACCTAACGCTTTGATTTCAAAATATTCACCAATCCCATAATCAGGTTTTCCTTCGACCCATGCGGTCATTGGATCAAAGTCATTAATATTTTTTATTCTGTAGTTGTATTTACCCTGATTTGGTAAAGTAGAGGAGGCGCTTATGGGATTTATAGTTTGGTCACAATCATTGTAAAAGTAACCAGGACCACCTCCAGATAATTTTTCTTCCTCTTCAACTTCAGCTTTAATTTTTGGCCAATCAACATACCTCCCATCACCACCAACAGATCTAATTGTAGGAATTTGCGAATAGCATAGGTTTGTTGAAGTGCTAATTAAAAAAACAATAAAATAAACTCTAATTTTTCTCATGTGATTTGGCATTTAAAATTGTCTAATTGTTAAAATATTTAATGTTTAATGTTTAATAGCAACAATAATACAATTAATATTTTCAAAAAATATTAGATTGCTATCAGATGATATAGATTTTCAATTTAAACTTTAAAAATACTTCTCAAAGGCATTTAAATTTTAATAATAAATTTCACTTAGAGATATTAAAAAATAATTATTAAAATATTATAAAGATTTAATCTCTTGTAAACCATTAGTTATTGATTCTATTGAAAATATTAATATCAATTATCGTATCAATATCTTTATAGAGGTTGGTTTTATTTTCAACATTTTCTTTTTTATCATCTTTTCCATATTCGGTCTCTTGATCTAATTGTTTAATAATTTTTTCTTCTGAATTACAATAAAATCGTTTTTCATAACTGTAACCTTCTGTACTTCCTTTGACAAATACAAAAAATATTTTTTCGTTCTTTGAGTATATAAAAACATCCTCAGACCATTCGTAACCTTGATATTGCGCCTTTCTTACTAAATATATGTTATTTAATCTACATATATTAACGGTTTGATCAAATGGCATTCGTGCATTTGAGTTAAAAGGGTCTTCGTATTTTATGAATGATTTTGATTTGCAATTTATCAAACCAATGTTTTGAATTTCGGAATACCATTTTTTAATTTCAACTATTCTGTTTTTTATTCCATCTGAGGATTGAGAATATAAGCGAATATGACCAAAAAAGGTAAAAATAAAGATAAATGAAATCTTGAAAATGAGTTTTTTCATTTTTATATTTATGTTAAATGAGTAAAAATGGACCTATATTTTATGAGTTTATTAATCATTAAGTTATTTACAAGAATACAATTTATTATTCAAAAAAAGGATTTTATCTTGTACAATAGAGCTATTTTTTAACTTTTTGAGCAGCACCTCACTTTATCAATTAAAGCTAATTGCCATTACTCATAACTTGAATGTAACCGTTATTCTTAGTCCCATTAGGAGATTCTAACGTGT
>JBIPLZ010000343.1:0-3025 GCA_044369395.1 Flavobacteriales bacterium
TCAATACTTGAATAGAAATCGGTGTAATTCCCAATTTTTACAGGCATGCAAACTTCTACTTTGCTGATATGAAGCAAGCATGATTCTCGTAAATCAACATTCTGCTTGAGGTCGAAATGTTTATCATCCAACAAACGCGAAATCCGATTTCGTAAATCTCCCATCATCTCTCTTCCAAGTCCAATACACGCATTGATGGAATCTTGCTCGAAAATTTCTTGGATAAAATCTACACCAAGTAAACCACTTTTATTGAGAACTGCCAAATCGAGCACGTAATCGCCAATGCGCGTGGCAACGTGATGGTACTCATTTTGGCAAATAATTCCTAATGGAAGGTTTTGGATAGGAAAGTCCGAGTCCTCCGGAATAGGAACCCAAGAGCGGAGGTTTGGATCGTTAGCGCGAATCATGAGCAGTATTTTTTAGTTAAGGTAAATAAAGATCAAGCAAAAAGCGGATATTCCTCCATTAATTTATTTACTTTTTTTCCAATTGCTGCAAGTTTTTTATCGTCAGTGTGGTTTACAATTGCTTCGTCAATCCAATTTACAATTTGCGGAATTTCTTTTTCCGAGATTCCTCTTGAAGTGATAGCGGCCGTTCCAACACGAATTCCAGATGTTACAAATGGAGATTTGTCATCGAATGGAACCATGTTTTTGTTCACCGTTATATCGGCTTTTCCTAAAGCAATCTCGGCTTCTTTCCCAGTGATGTTTTTTGTACGCATATCAATTAACATCAAATGGTTATCGGTTCCTCCAGAGATGATGTTATAGCCTTTTTTCATTAAAGCTTTGGCCATGAGTTGCGCGTTTTTCTGAACTTGAATGATGTAGTTCATATAATCATCGCTAAGGGCTTCATGGAATGCAACTGCTTTGGCTGCAATAATATGTTCCAAAGGACCACCTTGAGTTCCAGGAAAAACACCTGAATCGAGCAATGCCGACATCATGCGTAAATCTCCTTTGGGTGTTTTTGCACCAAATGGATTTTCGAAATCTTGTCCCATCATAATTACTCCACCACGAGGTCCACGTAGGGTTTTGTGTGTTGTTGAGGTAACAATGTGGCAATGTGGAAGCGGGTCATTTAATAATCCTTTAGCAATTAAACCAGAAGGATGCGAGATATCGGCAAGAAGCAATGCTCCAACAGAATCGGCAATGGCACGTAAACGCACATAATCCCAATCGCGACTATATGCAGATGCCCCACAAATAATCATTTTGGGTTTTTCTTTCTTCGCCGTTTTCTCCACTTTATCCCAATCAATCAAGCCGGTTTCTTTTTCTACTCCATAAAATGATGGAGAATACAATTTACCTGAAAAGTTAACTGGCGATCCATGAGTTAAATGTCCACCGTGACTTAAATCAAAGCCCAAAATTTTATCACCCGGATTCAAGCAGGCAAGCATCACAGCTGCATTAGCTTGCGCTCCAGAATGCGGCTGAACATTTGCCCAGCTTGCATTGAATAAGGTTTTTAAACGATTAATGGCAACGTTTTCAACTTCATCAACCCATTGGCAGCCACCATAATAACGTTTGCCCGGTAGTCCCTCGGCATACTTGTTAGTTAAAATAGAACCAGCAGCTTTCATTACCTGATTGCTTACATAGTTTTCGGATGCAATAAGTTCTATGCCAACAGTTTGACGATGAAGTTCTTCGCCAATAAGTTCAAAAATAACCTTGTCTTTTTTCATGCTTTAAGTTTGAAACGATTCGCAAAAATAGTGTTTTGAAGCAGAGTAAGCGGAGTTTTTACGAATAACTGATGTTGGTTTAAAAAATTGATGCGAAAGAGGTTTATCCGAGATTGAAATTAACTTTGCGGAAGAAATTCAAAACATGGAAAATCGTATAACATCTCTTTTTGGTATACAATATCCGCTCATTCAGGCTGGTATGATTTGGTGCAGTGGATGGGAATTGGCTTCAGCAGTGAGCAATGCAGGAGGTTTAGGTTTGTTGGGAGCTGGATCGATGTATCCAGATGTTTTACGTGAACAAATTGCTAAGTGCAAAGCCGCCACCGATAAGCCATTTGGAGTGAATGTGCCTTTGTTGTACCCGAACATCGAAGAGCATATGAATATCATTGCAGAGATGGGAGTGAAAATTGTTTTTACTTCGGCCGGCAATCCTGCAACATGGACAGGATGGTTAAAAGAACGAAGAATTACCGTTGTGCATGTTGTTGCCAATACCAAATTTGCCGTAAAATGCGAAGCCGCTGGAGTGGATGCTATTGTAGCAGAAGGATTTGAAGCGGGTGGACATAATGGTCGCGAAGAAACTACGACCTTGGTGCTTATTCCCATGATAAAAAATGCAGTTCGTATTCCGGTTATTGCGGCTGGAGGCATTGGAAATGGAGCTCAAATGGCAGCTTGTTTTGCCTTGGGAGCAGAAGGCGTTCAAATTGGAAGTCGCTTTGTGGCAACTCCCGAATCATCGGCACATCAAGCGTTCAAAAATAAAATTATCCAAGCAGTAGAAGGCGAAACCAAACTCTCATTGAAAGCTTTAACACCTGTGCGACTTTTAAAAAACGCATTTGCCGACCGCATTCAACAAGCCGAATTAACGGGAGCATCGAATGAAGAATTATTGGAAATGTTGGGCAGGGGAAGAGCAAAAAAGGGAATGTTCGAAGGTGAAATGGAAGAAGGAGAATTGGAAATAGGGCAGGTGAGTGGACTCATTCGTGAGATAAAACCTGCAGCTGAAATTGTTTCTGAAATAATGGAAGAATGCAAATTCGTATTAAAGCAAAATGCCTCTTTGTTCGATTAATCAACACAATAAAATTTAAAAAAAAACATGCTTGCTGAATTAATCACCATTGGAGATGAAATTTTAATTGGTCAAATTGTCGACACTAATTCGGCATGGATGGCGCAAGAGCTGAATGCAATTGGTGTTAAAGTGAAACAGATTACTTCGGTTTCCGACAATCGTGAACATATTTTAGCCGCATTACATGAAGCGTCTAAACGCGCCAATATCGT
>JBIPLZ010000344.1:0-3018 GCA_044369395.1 Flavobacteriales bacterium
CCTGCAGCCTCAGGCTGACGAGCAATAGACTCAAGGGCACTTCCACCGATACGGCCGATTCCCATACCTGCACCTACAGCAGCTAAACCAGCTCCAAGAGCAGCAAGTCCGTAACCTAGTCCAAGTGTACCATCCAAAAGAATTGAAATCATGATATGTATTTATTAGAGGTTAAAAAATTCAGAATTAATGAGCGTGTTCAGCATGTTCTTCGTGATGACCTTCTTCTACTGCCGATCCGAAATACACCGCCGAAAGCAATGCGAAAACGAATGCTTGAAGAAAAGCTACCAATAATTCGAGGAACATCATGAATACAGTAAACAACCAGCTGGCAATACCTACACCAAAACCAGCCGCTGGATTTTCTCCACCTTTCCCGAAAATGAAAATAAGAGAGAAGAAGGCCAAAGCGATAATGTGACCCGCAGAAATATTTGCGAATAATCGAATCATCAATACAAATGGACGAAGGAACATCCCCAAGATTTCGATAGGAGTTAAGATAACAAGAACCCAAACAGGAACACCTGGCATGGCGAATATGTGACCCCAATAATGCTTGTTCCCGTTTATTGTAGTAATGACGAAAGTCAACAAAGCCAAGGTTAAAGTAATAGCAATATTACCAGTGAAATTTGCTCCACCTGGAAGAACTGGAATCAGACCGAGAAGGTTAGAAATCCAAATAAAGAAGAATACCGTAAGTAAAAAGGGCATAAACTTCTCGTATTTTTTACCAATGTTTGGTTTAGCAATATCATCTCTTACGAAAACGATTAAAGGCTCTATGAAGCTTTGAAGGCCTTTAGGAGCTTGTCCAGGACGTTTTTTGTATGCTCGTGCAACTGATGTAAACATCAGCAACATAATAAATGATACTATAAATAATGTAAGCGTATTTTTAGTAATCGATACATCCAAAAGCGCGGAAGATGCAGTTTCGTCAATTTCACCATTTGAAATCACCTTCACTTTTTCATCCACTAATCGATACGTATTGAATTTGCCGGTGTAATCTTTAAATCCATGTCCTGAGTGATCACGGAAGTTATTGGATGAGAAAACATCAAATCCTTTGTCAGTGTATAGTATTACTGGTAATGCTACATGAGTATGTCCCCAAAGATGCCAATCGTGAGCATCTGAAATGTGCTCCATTATCATGTGGCCAGCATCAAAAGCATGACTTTCTGTTTTAGCTTCACCATGTGCTTCATCTGCCGCCATACTTGTTTCGCCAACGGTTGCTGAATGCTGGTGTTTCATACCAGAATCAGAGGCGACTCCTGAATGAGAATCGTTACCGGGATTAGCGTTTAATTGCTGAAAAGACAGCATTAACACGAGTGCAAATGCAGCACGAAGGATAATATGAATGAAGTTTTTTTCTAAGCTCTTGGCCATGAAAGAGAGGGTCTTTAATCGCGCTGCAAATGTAGAAAAAGAACCAACATCTAAAAATTATTCATCACGAATTTGCAAATATCATTTAACAGCTTTCAATTTATCTGATATTGAACACAATACAAATATTTTTTAATTTGAAAATTCATTTATGACATCAAACTGTATCATCGAAATTTATACATCTAATTTTTTGTGTTTTGTAAAAGCTAGGAAGTTAACAATGTACATGTGAAAAGTTTCAATTATGCAATCATACTTTGGCGTGTTGATTAATGAAATGGGTGTATTTTAGCGGTCTTTATTTTAAGAAAATGATGAAAGAGTTAATTGAAGGATTTCCTCAACAAGTGCGAGATGCTCTTGAAATTTTTAAGCAAGTGCAATTAAAACCTCTACCAAGAAAAATTAACAATGTGTTAATTAGTGGTTTGGGTGGTTCTGGGATAGGAGGAAGTATTGTATCTGAAATTTGTTCTGGATCTGCTTTAGTTCCGATTTCAGTTTCTAAAGATTATGCAATTCCTGCGTGGGTAAATGAAGATACCTTAGTAATTATTTCTTCTTATTCGGGCAATACCGAAGAAACTCTTCAAGCAATGCAAGCGGCAATCAATCAAAAAGCCATGATTGTTTGTGTAACAACAGGAGGTGAGGTCTTATCCATTGCAAAGCAACACGATTTAGATGTTATTTTGATTCCGGGGGGCAATCCACCACGTTCTTGCCTTGGTTTATCCTTAACACAATTATGCGGCATCATCGAATATTATGGTATTGCCAATGGCTTACTCAACGAAATTAAATTGGGGATTGATCTCATAGAACTTCATCATTCTCGCATACTACAAGAATCTGAATCTATTGCGAAAGCTATTGCTTTTAGCATTCCAGTTATCTACACAAGCGTTGGATATGAAGGAGTTGCCGTTCGTTTTCGTCAACAATTAAATGAGAATTCGAAAATGCTATGTTGGCATCATGTTATGCCTGAAATGAACCACAATGAATTGGTTGGTTGGGTTGAAAAATCACCTCAAATTGCCGCTATTTTTATGCGCAATGCCGATGAATATTATCGAACAGCTAAACGCATGGATATTTGTAAGGACATAATTTTTGGCTTTGCTGGTAAAACAATCGTTCTGAATTCCAAAGGAGACTCCCCTATTCAACGCATGATTTGGTGGATAAATTTGGGTGATTGGATTTCTTGGTTTGCATCCGTCGAACGTAATGTTGATGCAATTGAAATCAACGTCATCAATCGCTTAAAAAACGAACTGTCCAACTTGCAATGACCTACGAAGTACCCAATCGTAACATTCAGTTAATTGATTTGGGATTGATTGATTACAAAGAAGCTTGGGATTATCAAGAAAAATTATTTGCGGAGATTATTGCTATTAAATTAAGCAATCGAAATAGTTTGGAGCAAACTCCAGTGCCTAATTATTTGATATTATGCGAGCATCCACCCGTATACACATTAGGTAAAAGTGGCTCAGTTGATAATTTATTAATTGATGAAAATCAACTCAATCAACTTGGGGCACAATTCTACAAGATAAATCGAGGAGGCGACATTACGCATCATGGTCCAGGACAATT
>JBIPLZ010000345.1:0-3017 GCA_044369395.1 Flavobacteriales bacterium
TGTCGACTTAAATGTATTTCTTGGTGCAGAATATATGCTAAACGTGCAATCTCGTTTGGTAATTTTTGAGGTTGATTATTTGAAGCATACGATGGATGGATGCCAACTTCTCCAAAATCGCCCAAGTATTTAATAAGCGATTGCATGTGTTTATTTTGATGAGGCACATTTTTATCGAACGTTGCGTAATCGCCCAAAAGGATGAAAAAGATAGGGTTAAGTTGATAGCGTTCGATAAGTTCAATCTGATATTCGTAGGTATCGTAAGGGTCGTTTGATAAATGAAAAACGGCTTTAAAACGTTGGAGAAAACTCTCGAATTTCAAATGAACTAAATCGGCCAACATGCCTCCTCCAATGCGAATAAAACCCTTATGACGAAATGCCCAAGCATTGTCAATATCGATAGTTGGCCGAAACGAATAGTGTCGTTCTTTGGTCATTTGCTTCCCAAATTTCGATTCTATGATCTGTAGAATTTCATTTGCCCAGTGATTTACAACCGGTTTTTGTAGGAAGCCATGCAAATAAGCAAGACTTTGTTTTGATTCGAATCGTCCATGATTATCGCGCATGTGCGGCAAATATTCTTCGTAACGACTCACTAAGAAGAAAGCAGCAGCGAATGGATCGAATGGAAGAGCCGAATTTCGAATGGTTGGATAAAAGACTTTGTTCCCATTCCAAGTCAAAAAAACGGGCTCCTGAACCACAATGCCGTTTTCAAAAAGCAGTTCGGTAGCAAAGAAAAAGGGTTCATCGGCAATGGCTTGACGGCTATATGAAATTCGCGCACCTTTCCACGATTGAAACACAGCTTTGTCATTCGTCAATTCGTGCTTCATACCCAGAATATCTCCAAAAATAAGTTTGAAAATGTACTTATTTCTCGAGGTAATTCTGTGCGTGTATATCAACAACATTTTTCGGAATTAGAAATCAAGCTTGGAGGTTTTTATACATTTCATTCAAGATAAAATGTGCCGCTTTTCCATCTCCAAATACTGAAGGAAAATGAAGTGTATTCGATTTATTCATATAAAATTCAAACGCCTTACGAATCTTCATTGGATCGGCATCGCAAATTTGTGCTGTACCATTCTGAACCAATTCCACCCATTCGGTTTCGGGACGTAAAATGATACAGGGTTTTTCGAAAAAATAAGCTTCTTTCTGCACGCCACCTGAATCGGTAATAACTAATTCTGCTTTTTGTTCAAGGACAATCATCTCCAAGAATGAAGCGGGTTCTATCAATTCCAACCAACCACGTTTCAATTGTTCTTGAAGTGCCGGGTGCAATAAATCGTTCAGCATTTTTCGAGTACGAGGATGCAAAGGCAATAAGATGCGAACTCCCGATTCCTCAGCCAAATCCATCAATACTCCAAACAAGGCATTGAGTCGCTCGGGTTCGTCGGTATTGTTATTACGGTGAATAGTTGCTAAAATAAATGGACGATTTTCAAGGTCTAAACGCTCCGTTATGGTAGTTTTCGATTGAGCAACTGCCGCAAAATACAAGCTATTGTCGTACATCAAATCGCCACATTGAAAAATTCCGGGATTATCGGATGTGAATGGCGCTGACGAATCTTTGAATCCTTCGTTTAATAAATTTGTAAAACCCGTTGGCGTTGGAGAGAAGAGTAATGTGGACACATGATCACATAAAATACGGTTCACTTCTTCGGGCATTTTTTTATTAAATGAGCGCAATCCTGCTTCAATATGCACAATGGGCACATGTATTTTAGATCCCGCAATAGCCGCAGCAAGTGTTGAATTGGTATCGCCGTATACAACCAGAAAATCGGGTTTTTCAGAAACCAAAATATCTTCAATCCCCGAAATAATACTTGCTGTTTGCTTGCCATGCGAACCCGAACCAACTCCTAGATTGTAATTAGGCTGCGGAATTCCAAGTTCTCCGAAAAAAACATCCGACATATTAGGGTCGTAATGCTGTCCGGTATGCACGATAATTTCCTCGATTGGATGCGGGAATTCTCTAACGGCTCGACTTAAAGCAGCCGCTTTTATTATTTGAGGTCTCGCCCCAATAATGGTCACAATTTTCATAAGGGCATAAAAATAGAAAAAAGCACGTTCAAATGAATCGTTAGTTTTGCCGAAGATTCTGTACTTTTAGCAATTCAACTCTATGAAAAATTGGTTTTTTAAAGTTATCGTTTCTTCAATTGCTGTTTTGATAACTGCATATTTACTTCCTAATGTGGAGGTTGTTTCTTGGCAAGCAGCAGTAATGCTAGCCATTTTACTTTCATTTCTCAATGCATTCATCAAACCCATCCTCATTATTTTAACTCTTCCAGTTACAATTTTTAGTCTCGGTTTATTTCTTTTGGTGATAAATGCGGGTATTATCTTAATTGCCGATTATTTGCTGGATGAGTTTAAAGTGAATGGTTTTTTCTGGGCTTTGATTTTCAGTCTCATTTTATCGGTGATTAATTCGGTTCTTGAAGGGATACTAGGAACTAATACCAAAGAAGATGAATAGCTCATTTTCGGATACTAGTTTACCCATAAATATTTTAATGGGTGCCGTTGAACACGCCTCTTCGGTTGTTATGATTACAAGTTTTTCCAAAAATGATGAAAATAAGAAGCTTCGTATCGATTATGTTAACCTTGCATTTAGCGCATTAACGGAATATAAACGTTCCCAAATTTATGGATTAGATCCATTCGATTGCTTTCGTGTTGCAGATCCTCGAAATGAACGAAATGGATTTAAAGCAGCCATTTTCTCTCGAAAAACCTTGCAACCCGAATTGGAAGTTTTAACACAAGGAGGACATCGTTTTTGGGTGAATTTTTTGATTGCTTCTTTTACTGAAAATGATCGTGTTTACCAGGTCTGGACGCAACAAAATCTCACAAATCCACAACAAATTAATCTCATTGCAGAAGAAAACATTGAGTTTCTTTCGAACGTTTTTAAAGAGAGTAACGAACTTGTTTTTAGTCTCTCTTCAGATGAAAATTTCATA
>JBIPLZ010000346.1:0-3016 GCA_044369395.1 Flavobacteriales bacterium
CAATAAATCGATAAATAAAGTTTCGTAATTGATTGGAACCATCAAGCCACCGGCGCCTTCAATGACAAGTGTATTGTTTGTTTGGGGAATTTGTATTTGAGAAATGTCTATTTCCATCCCAGCATTCTCGGCCGAAGCATGCGGCGAAAGTGCAAAGGGAAGTTGATAAGCTTCTTTGTGAAAATAGGTTTTGGAATTCGAAATCAAACGTTTAGCAGTTAGCGTATCGGAATTTTCCAAATCACCTGCTTGAATCGGTTTCCAATAATCGGCTTGCAATGCTTCACAGAGCAAAGCACTCATGACCGTTTTTCCAACACCTGTTCCAATTCCAGAAATAAAATATCGTTTCATTTTAAATACAAATCTATCAATCTGGAATGTCTATTTCTTCAATGGTGCGTAATAAATCTTTGGTTAGTTTTCCAATACCGGCAATGCGGTTGGCTTGCATCTCCATCGATTTCTCGAATAAGTTACGCACATAACGGCCATTCCCAAAAGTTTTATCTCGGTTTGCGTAAGCATGCGAAAGTACTTGTGATAACTTCAATTTGGCTTTATCGGTCAATACAAAATCAAGCTTTAGACTCATGCTGTTATAAATTGCCAATAACTCTTCGGGAGTATAATCCGAAAAATCGATGTACCGATTAAAGCGCGATTTGAAACCTGGATTTGTTTCAATAAACGTATTCATTTGCTCTGTATAACCTGCAAGAATGACTATCAAATTCTTACGGTCGTCTTCCATGCGTTTAATCAACGTTGAAACGGCCTCTTTCCCAAAGCTGTCGTCTTTATCTCCCACAATCGAGTAGGCCTCGTCGATAAACAAAACGCCATTCAAAGCAGAATCAACAGTTGTATTCACTTTTACAGCTGTTTGTCCAACGTATTCGGCAATTAATCCTGAACGATCGGTTTCAATTAATTGGCCTTGAGTTAAAACGCCAAGTGCTTTATAAATCTGAGCAACGATTCGGGCCACAGTGGTTTTTCCTGTTCCGGGATTTCCTGTAAAAACAATGTGCAACGAAAGTGATGTGGTTTTAAGTCCGGTTTCTTCTCGCGCCTTCTGCACTTTGATGAAATTGATTAACGTATTGATTTCGGCTTTTACAGCAGTCAAGCCGGTTAATTCATTCAGCGCTTGTAATGCGGTTTCAACAGAAGTGTCGTTCGATTGGTCAATTGTTGGGGAATGTTCTACTGGAGAAAGTTCACTATTTTCTGGTGGACTAACCATGATTCGTTTCAATGCAGCTTCTTCCTTTTGGCTCACTTTTCCATCAATCTTCACTACAATGGAAGCAAAGCGATACAAACTCGAACGGTATTCAATATCCAAATCTTTATTAAACAAGTTTAGCAAAGTCGATAAGTACAAGGTTGTTTCAGCTTCGATGGCTTCATCGGCTTCTGGACTCAATTGAACGATGATTTTTTCGTACTGATCGATTAGTTTTGGGGAATAAAAAACGGCATGTTGGGCATAATCATCCACTACAAAACCTTTCTTTTTGGCAATGATATAATGTAAAACGAATGATTCCTTCGACTTCGTTTTTTCGATGTTTGAAGATATTTTAAAGCAGCTCATCAAATCGAGTAAGAAGAAATATTCGAGCATCTCCATCGGAATAGTAAATGGAAATTCTTTGATGTTCGACTTTTTATACAATTCAAATAAGGCATCCTGTTGCTTTTCTAGATTCGCGTATACGTCGAGATGCTTATCTGCAAACGTTTTTATTTGCTCAAACTCATTTTCAGATAGTGCGGGTGTTGTTGTTTTATCGAAAGTTTTTAAAAAAGATTGAATGACTTGAGCGGAAGCCTCAGCAGCACTGAAATTGCTCATGTGAAACTCTTCTTTCAGTTTAAATCCGCGAGCGATTACTTCGATATTACCATATTCCACAATAGGAATGCTCTTGTTATTTTGAGCAAGAAGGTTTTTAGATCCATCGTTATTTAATTCGGACCAGGTTTGATCAATAACCTTCGTGTCTTTTGGAATATCTTCCTTGTTTTCAATAAATCGTTGCGATGAAAAAAGAATATCCAATTGATTAATTGGAATTAAAAATGGGGCCTTGTAATCACTTAAAATCAACGCAAATGCAGGATAAATGCAAATGAATGTATCCGAAAATGTTCTAAAAATGATGGGCTGATAAGAAGCATTAATAAAATTGATTGGGTTGTATGTGAAATCAACAATTCTCCGATCGACCAATTGCTTTACTGCACCAGTTTCATTTTCGATGGTATCTGCAATGCTCCAAATTTTGTCTGATTCAATCAACTTTTGAAAAGATGCGATGGCTTGATTAAATAATTCCGATTGTTCAGTTCCAAGGTTGAAATTGATTTCGACGCGAATTGTTTGTTGAACTTCAATTAAGGAATTTAATAGGGATGTTATATCTGAAACTTCTTGCGTTGATTTTTCTATCTCCGTTTTATTGAAAAATGAACCAAGCAGACCGTTTTCTAAACTCTGAAGTTCCTGTTTCTTTAAAGCAAGTAAGGTGCGTGTGTTATCAATTTCTTTTTGGATTTCATCAAATTCATTTTTCCGAACCTGGAAATGTTTACCAAGTTCAATAAAATCGTCGGGTGAAATTTTTCTGAATGAAGCGTGGGTTTGTTCTTGAGCATGTTCAATGATTGAAATTTCAACAGAATCATCCTGAATATTGAATTGAATTTTAGGTAAATGCCGAACTTTATTTAGGAGATTGTTTTTCATCAATTTAACCAAGATATAAATTCAAAATCAATCGATTTTTATTTTTTTAATTTACAGGAGAAAGAAAATGCAAAATCGCCAGACGGTAACCGTTTAATCCCAATCCTGAAACAATTCCAATGGCTTTGGGGGCAATGTAACTAACATGCCTGAATTCTTCTCTTGAAAACACGTTCGAGATATGCACTTCTAGTACTGGTGTTTTTATCGCTGCAACAGCATCTCCAATGGCTATGGAAGTATGTGTATACGCACCTG
>JBIPLZ010000347.1:0-3015 GCA_044369395.1 Flavobacteriales bacterium
ATTGCCATTAAATGAATTAGCATTTAAAACATATAAAAAATCTCTTGGAGAGGTTCATCCAGACGTTGCAATGAGTTTAAATAATCAAGCTCAAGTATATTACAAATTGGGGCAATACGATATGTCTCTGCAATTTCAGAAACAAGCACTTAATATTTATATAAAATCGCAAGGAGAGAATCATCCGAATGTGGCAATTAGTATAGACAATCTATCACAATTGTACCAGGATATCGGTCAATATGAAAGGGCTTTACCGTTGAGTGAGCAAGCATTGGAAATCAGAAAAATTGCATTTGGTGATGTGCATGCAGATGTTGCAATAAGTTTAAATAATCTTGCTCTTTTGTATTTTGAATTGGGGCAAAATGCAAAGGCATTGGCATTGAATGAGCAAGCATTATTAATTCGAAAAAAAGTTTTGGGTGAAAATCATCCGGATGTTGCAATAAGTTTAAACAATCTTGCACAGTTGTATTTTGAATTGGGTCAATATGAAAAGGCTTTACCATTTCAAGAGCAAGCATTTAAACTTTTGACTAATTATCGTGGTGATTATCACCCTGATGTTGCAATGAGTTTAAATAATTTAGCGAAATTGTATTTAGAATTGGGACAAAAAGAAAAGGCATTGACAACGAACGAGAAAGTTTTAGAAATACGTAAAAAAGTTTTGGGTGAAAACCATCCTGATGTTGCCATGAGTTTAAATAATCTCTCATTCTTGTTTAAAGAATTGGGGCAATATGAAAAGGCATTATCATTCAATGAACGAGCATTAAAAATTTACCAAAAATCTCTTGGGGAATTTCATCCGAATGTTGCAAAGTGTTTAACTAATCAAGCGAATATTTATTCCCAAATGGGCCAGTATAAAAAAGCCTTGACAGTTAATGAACAAGCATTGAAAATTCGAAAAAAATCATTAAGCGAGGATCACCCTGATATTGCAAGGAGTTATAATAATATTGCACTATTGTATTCTGAAATGGGCCAATATCAAAAAGCATTAACATTATTTGATCAATCATTGGCAATAGAAAACATACAACTAACAAAAATTCTTCCAAGCCTAACAGAAGAACAAAAAATAAATTTCCTCAAACTACATTCGAGTTCGTATGAAATGTATGATGCACTTGTTTTAGATTTTCCTCGTTACAAAGCTCAGTCAACAAAGATTTCATTTAATAATTCACTGTTATTAGGAAATGTTACCATGCGTTCGAACGAATTAATGCGCAACAGTATTTTACATTCAAACGATAGTGTTTTAATCATGAATTTTGAAAATTGGCTTGGACTCAAACGTCAGTTTGCAAATGCCCAATCGTTTTCGCTTGAAGAAGTTAAGAACCGAGGAATTGACATAAAATCACTTGAAGATTCTATTGAAATCAAAGAGCGTTCCCTTTCTCTTACTTCACAGCTATTTCAAACAGAACAAGAAAAACTTCAGTTGAACTATGAAATGTTGAAATCAAGATTGGCTGAGGATGAAGCTTTTTTGATGTTCCATAGTTTTAGCTATTTCACAGGGAAAACTTGGACAGATTCTGTTCTATATGCTGCATATGTGGTTCGACCTAATCAAAAAGAACCTGAATTTATAAAGCTATTTGAACAAGCTCAATTGGATGCTTTGATGTTGGCTGAAGATGTTTCTTCGATGATGAGTAACTTATACAAACCTTCCGATTCGACATTGTATAATTTGGTTTGGAAGCCCATTGCTCGATATTTAGGGGATACAAAAAAAGTATACGTTGCCCCCTCAGGTCAATTGCATAAATTGGCTTTTGCGGCCATTGGTGATGGAACGGGACATGTGCTTTCCGATTCGTATGAAATCCATCAAGTATTAAGTGCGCAGGATTTTGTTTTTCCAAGTAGTCCGAATGTTTTTAATCATGAAGATAAATCGACCACTGCCAGCATTGCACTGTTTGGAGGGATTAATTATGATCCATCAAATACTACTGACTCAAAACAAGATTCTGTTTATTATTCTCAACTATCGCTTTTATCGAATGATTTAGACCGCGGAAGTTCATTTAGTTATTTACCTGCTACACAAAAAGAGATAGAGATCATCCAACGCCAGTTCAATCAAAATAATAAAACAACTCTAAGCTTCAGTGGATTAGAGGCAACAGAGTCTTCATTGAGAGCTTTAGAAGGAGATAAAGCCCCTAAAATCCTTCACATTGCTACTCATGGTTATTTTGCCCCAGATTCAAAAAAAGATTATGCTAAAACCTTGAATCGCAATCTTGGAGAAGCAAACCGATACACTGCAGCTAATAACCCATTGCTTCGTTCGGGCTTGATGATGGCGGGAAGTAATGCATCATGGAAGGGGACATCCACCTTGCCAGCTGAAGTTGATGGCATTCTTACCGCTCAGGAAGTATCCAATCTAAATCTCTTAAACACACAGCTGGTGGTTCTTTCAGCTTGTGAAACAGGCTTGGGTGACATTAAGGGTAGGGAAGGAGTATTTGGTCTTCAGCGGGCTTTCCGAATGGCAGGTGCTAAATACTTACTGCTTAGCTTGTGGCGCATACCAGACGAAGAAACATCGGAATATATGCAACTATTTTACTCAGAGCTGCTTAAGCAAAACGACATTTCTAAATCCTACAAATCAACCCAACGCTTCATGCGTCAGAAATATCCGAACTCTCCAATGAAATGGGCTGGGATGGTTTTGGTGGAGTAATGTAATCTCGATTTAAAAATCTACTTTTGGTTTAATTAAACTTCGAAATTCTGAATTGAATATCGCTATCACTGAGTATGAAAAAGTATTATTCAATAATCAATTTAATTTGTTTAATTCTCCTTTTTTCATTGAATTCTCATGCTCAATCGAAAACATATATTGATAAGTTAGTTAATACGGTTTATAATAATTTAAACGAGGCCATTGGTGATGGAAGTCATGATATTCCAACACTTGTCATGTCTGAAAATACTAAATCGGTAGCCAGATACATTCCCAATGGCAATAAA
>JBIPLZ010000348.1:0-2993 GCA_044369395.1 Flavobacteriales bacterium
GTTGAATTTGATACCCCGATTTGGTCAATTCAGCCGCAAAAAGCGTGTCTTCATAACCATAACCAACAAGTTGTGTGTCGAAAGGAATTTTCTTTAAAAGACTCCGATGAATGATAAAGTTATTACTTAAAAAATTGGTCACTGGATCTTTCATGCGGATTTCAGGATCCAACAATTCGCGTTGAGATCCCCAAAGCCAATGCAGATAAAGACGTTCATTTTCGGGTGCTTCATCTTGATATATTCGTCCACCACTTATCAAAGTATCTACTTTTCTAACATTCCAAAACGTAAAAGCCAATTGGGGATTTATTCGAGCATCGCCATCGCAATCTAAAAACCAAAGCCAATCGTATTTAGCTTTATCAGACAAGGTATTACGCACTTTTGAACGCCCCATATTTACTGGAGATTCTTCCCACTCGACATGTTCAAGTTCTGATAAATCCGAATTGATTTTGCAATACGATTCACCCGAACCATCGTCCAACAGACGCACTTCAAAAGGGATTTGCAATTGAAGGCATTGACGATGCAATTCGTGAACTAAATCACGAACATCGTAACGATAAACCGGTATGAGAACCGATAACATCTTTAAAGAAGATTAGAGTCAATAATTTGACCGCCATCGCATTTTAATGTACGTGCACGGTGCAATTCAAACAAAGTTAAATCGTGCGTAGCAACCAGAACGCTTCTTCCACTGGCTGCAATATCAAGTAGGATTTGTAGAATTTCTGCAGTGGTTTCTGGATCGAGATTTCCGGTTGGTTCATCGGCCAAAATCAACTCAGGATCGTTTAATAATGCACGTGCAATCCCCACGCGCTGTTGTTCTCCTCCAGAAAGCTGATGCGGTAATTTATGCTTTTTAGTGGGTAGACCTACTTTGTTTAAGACTTCATCAACTCGAGCATCAATATCAGATTTATTTTTCCATTCAGTAGCCTGCAAAACAAATCGAAGATTGTCTTCAATGGTTCGATCTGAAAGCAATTGGAAATCTTGGAAAATCACACCTAACTTGCGACGAAGAAAAGGAATCTCTTTTGTTTGTATGCTTTTCAAGTTGTATCCAACAACATCACCTTCTCCTTCTCGGAGAGCAAGGTCGGCATACAATGTTTTTAAAAGACTGCTTTTGCCACTACCCGTTTTACCAATCAGATAGACAAATTCACCTTGCTCGATGTGTAAATTTACATTACTTAATACCAAGTTTTCATGCTGGAATATATTTACATTTCTCAGCGAGATGGTTGTATCCATTGTCATTTTTCAATCAATAATAATCAAGCTAATTCGTAATTGACAATTCGTAATTTTTTAATCAATTTTCATCACCTTCCCAAAAGGCATTTCCTGAAACAGTTTTAGTAACTCTTCCATTCTATGTCCTAGACCCATTTTTTCTAATGATTTATCTGGGCGATCTACTCGAAAATATGCTTTCAACGTAAATTCATCGTCCCGAATTTGAATGTAATCCGGAATTTTCGCTTTGCCTTTGATTTTTAATATGTGCATATTTCTTTGATCAGAATGGCGAATATAGCAATTTGATTGATTGAATTGTTTGCTTTGTAACATGAACAAATAACAATGAAATGTTCAAATATGAATAAACATTTTAATTTCAATTATCTTAAAACATCAGTATCTTTTTCGACTGATAAGTGCATTTGTGCGCTTCATTGAAAAAGAAGATATGAAAAGAAATATTCGCAAAGTTGCAGTTCTTGGTTCGGGCGTTATGGGGTCTCGCATTGCATGTCATTTTGCAAACATTGGCATCGAGGTATTGCTGCTTGATATGGTTCCAGCTCAAGCAAATGATAGCGAATTATCCAAAGGACTTTCAACAGATCACCCTGCAGTTCGAAACCGCATTGTGAATGATGCATTGGCTTTTGCGTTAAAATCAAAGCCTTCGCCTGTATATTCTGCAGATTCAGCCAAACGTATTCGTACTGGAAATTTTACCGACAACATGAAACTCATCGATTCCTGCGATTGGATAATCGAAGTGGTTGTTGAACGTCTCGATATCAAAAAACAGATTTTCGATCAAGTTGAATTGTATCGTAAACCCGGAACCATTATCACATCCAACACTTCCGGAATTCCCATTCATAAAATGGCAGAAGGCCGTTCCGATGATTTTCGGGCACATTTCTGCGGGACACATTTCTTCAATCCACCTCGGTATTTGAAGCTTTTAGAAATCATCCCAACACCAGAAACGAACCCTGAAATTGTCGATTTCCTGATGAATTATGGTGATTTGTTTTTAGGAAAGACTACCGTTCTTGCGAAAGATACTCCTGCATTCATTGCCAATCGTGTGGGTGTTTTTGGCATTCTGGCCTTGTTTCATGTGGTGAAAGAGATGGATCTTACGGTGGAAGAAGTGGATAAACTCACCGGACCTGTTTTAGGTCGCCCGAAATCTGCTACTTTCCGAACCACCGATGTTGTTGGCCTCGATACTTTAGTCAATGTCGCAAATGGATTAAAGGCCAATTGCCTCGACGATGAACAAAAACACTTTTTCGATTTACCCGATTATGTGCTTAAAATGAACGAAAGCAAGTGGTTGGGTGATAAGTCAGGACAAGGGTTTTACAAGAAATCAAAAGTAGAAGGAGGGAAGTCGGAGATTTTAGCCTTGGATTTGAATACCTTGGAATATCGTCCACAGCAAAAAGTAAAATTTGCCACATTAGAAACAACAAAAACCATCGACAATTTAAAAGATCGTTATAAAGTTTTAATAAACGGAAAGGACAAAGCCGGCGATTTTTACCGGAAGTCCTTCTTTATGCTTTTTGCCTATGTTTCGAATCGCATTCCTGAAATTTCGGATGAGCTTTATCGAATCGACGAAGCCATGAAAGCCGGATTTGGATGGGAAGTAGGGCCTTTTGAAAGTTGGGATTTTATGGGCGTTTCGGACTGTGTTAAAAACATGGAAGCCATGCAGATGAAAC
>JBIPLZ010000044.1:0-10830 GCA_044369395.1 Flavobacteriales bacterium
AATTCAAAGTATCGGTACATGAAACCGTTGGTGGAGGTGTTATTGTACAAGCATTTGAAGAAAGTAAATTCACTCGAGAACCGCCAGTTGCAAACAATGATTGTGCACGTGTCTTTTGTCCATTCGTAAACATTTTTAAACAAACGTCATCTCCATAGTCCATATAATTCATGAACATTTCACCAGGTGATGAAGGAGCACAATTAGTTAAAAATGGAAAAGTCTCACATCCATAATTTGCACCGGATTGATTGGGAGTATCAGACACTTGATCTGAACCATTACATGATCCACCATCATCTCCCCAAATATGGTAGAGATTTAACCAATGTCCTACTTCGTGTGTTGCTGTTCTACCTTTGTTGTATGGACCAGAAACTCCAATACGGCCAACCGCATTGTAAGTTAAAACTACGCCGTCAGTAGCAGCAGGACCTCCAGGAAATTGAGCATAGCCTAAAAGACCTGCTGCACCCATATCGCAGACCCAGATATTAAGATATTTGTTTCTATCCCATGCATTTTGACCTCCTTGAGAAGTAAATTTTACTTGATCGTCAGTATCAAATCCAGTGTCTGTAGTTTGTGTACGTGTAATGCCAGTTGTGGGATTCCCTGCTGCATCAACAGTAGCCAAGCAAAACTGGATCTCCATATCAGCTGCTGCTCCTTGAAAAGCAGATGGAACAGTTGAAAAATCTGCATTCAACTTTCGGAAATCTTCATTTAATATATCTAATTGCGATAATAATTTTGCATCTGAAATGTTCTCAGTTGCATTTTGATAAACAACATGAAACACAACGGGAATAGTAACCAAAATACGCTGTCCTGATTGAGGAGAAGCTGCCCAAGCTTGAGCATGCTCATCAATTTGATTACGATTTGCAGCATACTCTGGATAGGTGGCTTTTAAGCGAGCATCCACTTCCATTGATGCACATCGATGTTGTTGCTGAGCAAATGATGATGTGATGATCATCATTCCTAATAATACTGTGTAGATTTTTTTCATGATTGATTTTGGAATTCGGCTTGCAATTTATTATAAACATTGAAGCTTGCCAAATTGTTTTGCCAATTAACCTTACACAGGTTGTTTATAAATCTTTAAATTTCTTTTTCCCAACGTGCAACCACATAGGTAGCCAAACAATTTCCAATTACATTAACGGAAGTTCTGCCCATATCCATAACTGCATCAATGGCAAGAATAGCAAAGGCTTTCTGCGGATCGAGACCTAATGATGCAACCGTACTCACTAGAATTAAAAAAGAAGCGCCTCGCACTCCTGCAACTCCTTTACTTGTTAGCATTAAAATGAGACACATCTGAATTTGTTCTCCGATGGTTAAATCAACGCCACAAACTTGAGCAATAAAAACAGATGCCAGCGAAAGATACAAGGTGGTTCCATCCAAATTAAAACTGTATCCAGTAGGAAGAACAAAAGCGACAATCTTACGTGGAATGCCCATTTTTTCAAGATTCTCCATAGCCTTAGGAAGGGCTGCTTCGGAGCTAGCTGTTGCAAATGCAATGGAAACAGGTTCGGAAATGGCTTCAATAAAGCGTTTAAATGGCAAGCGAACGATGAGCGCAATGGGAACTAAAATAACAAGCACAAAAGAGAATAAGGCACCGTATAAGGTACCAACAAGCATTAGAAGGTTTTGCAGAACGCCCAGTCCCATGGTTGCAACCGAGTAAGCAACCGCTCCACCAACAGCCAATGGCGCCATGTACATAACGATATTGGTAAACTTAAACATCACTTCCGAAAGACTTTCTGCAAATGCCAGCATCGGACGTTTCTTTTCTTCATTTTGAATCATGGCTAATCCAATTCCAAAAAGAATACTGAAAATAACTACTTGTAAAATCTGATTCTCGAAAATGGCCTTCGCTATATTCTCTGGAAAAATATCCAAAATAACATCGTGATTTTGCTTTTGACTCAGTAAAGAATTGGCTTTGGTTACTTGTGCTTCTTGTGCTTGAAAAACAGCACCTTTTCCAGCTTGAGTGAAATTAATTGCCGCTAATCCAATGATCAATGCAAAAGTCGTTACAACCTCAAAATACAGAATGGCTTTTAAACCCATTCTACCAACTTGTTTTAAACTTGAGTGACCTGCAATACCAACCACCAATGTGGAAAAAATCAAGGGGGCAATAATCGTTTTAATTAAACGAAGGAAAATATCGCTGAGCACTTTCAATGGTTTTGCAACCTCCGGAAAATCATATCCCAACTCAATCCCAAAGAGCATGCTTACTAAAATCCAAGCAGTGAGCGATTTGCGGTATATACAATATACAACGGCCGTAGCAATCGCAATCCAACGAAAAACAGATAAAATTTCAGGCGACAATGAAAGCCCTACAGCTCCATTTGTAAGCGTTAATCCAATGCCAATAAAACTAAAAACTGCAAATAGTATGAACGATATTCTTTGATTCATAAACCTTTCAGGCGATGTTAGCTTACAAATCTAAACAATTATAATTTGCAGCTTCAATACTCTTTGCTTTTCATAGTTTTGCAATCCAGAAACTGAATATTCAAAATGAGCTTTTTTGACCCCGCTTCTTGGGAAGCATTCTTTACATTAAATGGTTTAATAACCCTGTTATCGCTTACTGTTCTTGAAATAGTTCTTGGAATCGATAATATAATTTTCATTTCGATTGTTGCTGGAAAACTCCCGAAAAGCAGTCAGCAAAGAGCCCGTTTAATTGGGCTAAGCTTAGCTTTGATTTTCAGAATTCTCCTTCTTTCCATCATATCTTGGATTGCAAGTTTGAAAGAACCGCTAGTTCATGTTGGTAATTTTGGAGCAAGTGGTCGCGATTTGATTCTCCTAGCTGGTGGTATTTTCTTGGTCTTTAAAACGATTATGGAAATTCGTGAAAAACTGACTCAAGACGAGCACGAAGATTCGGGATCGGTCACTGCTGTTGGTTTTGCAAAAGCCATCGTACAAATTGTATTGCTTGATATCGTGTTCTCTTTCGATTCTATTTTAACGGCTGTAGCTATTTCATCGAACTTGGTTATCATGATTCTTGCTGTTATGATTGCCATAGTTATTATGATTGCATTTTCAGGTCTTGTAAGCGATTTCATCAATAAATACCAAACCATTAAAATGTTAGCGATGGTATTTTTAGTTGCCATTGGAATTGTATTGATTTTAGAATCGCTTCATATTGAAGAAAATTATCACGTTAATTTAAAGCCTTATGTATATGTTGCGATGGCATTTTCATTAACGGTAGAAACATTAAACTTACTCAGAACTCGAAATGCTCAAATCCGAACACGTAAAATAAACAATAAAGCATAATTGTGGCAACGTTATTGCTTAGCCAAAAAAAACGAAGAACTATGAAACGCATCTTTTTTATTGTAAGCATTTTTGCAATCGGAAATTGCCTAAACGCTCAGAACATTCTTAATCAGGTTCAGAACCAAGTTAACAACGCCATTGGGCAAGGAAATGGAGGAACTCCAAAAAACGACGAAGTTATTCGTGGTTTAAAAGAAGCTCTTAACATTGGAACAAAAAACGCTGCGGCAAGTGCATCAAAATCGGATGGTTTCTTTAAAAATCCACTCATCAAAATTCCATTTCCTCAAGAAGCAAAAATTGTAGAAACTAAAGCACGGCAATTTGGAATGGGCTCGGAAGTAGATAAATTCGTTAAGAATTTGAACCGTGCTGCTGAAGAAGCTTCCAAAGAAGCCGTTCCTATTTTCGTTAATGCAGTAAAAACAATGTCCATTACAGATGGACTCTCAATTTTGAGAGGTGGCGACAATGCAGCAACGAACTTCTTAAAAACCAAAACTACTGCAGAGTTAACTACTAAATTTTCACCCATCGTTAAAAACGCGATTAATAAAGTTCAACTCACTAAGTATTGGAAACCGCTGATAAATAAATACAATATGATTCCAGGTGTTTCGAAAAAGAACCCTGATTTGGATAAATATGTTACTGAAAAAGCCCTAGAAGGTTTGTTTAAATTGCTTGCTCTAGAAGAAGCGAAAATACGCAAAGATCCCATGGCACAAGTAACTGATTTATTAAGACGTGTTTTCGGTAATAAGTAAAATATAAAAATTAAGTAAAACCCTGCTTCGGCGGGGTTTTTTATTGGCCTTTTCCAATCTGAATAGGATCACCTAAAAACTTGGGTTTTGTGCCTAAAACGTAAACATCCAGTACAGCTTTAAAGCGCGCGAAATATTCCCGAATGACCGTCGAAACAGATCTGTTTTCTGCAACAGCTTGAGCTTCAAATCCAATCACATGTAAACCAAAGTATTGAGCAATAAACAATGCGCGTTCGAGATGAAACTCCTGAGATATAATTGTAAAACTGCTTTGTCCAAATACTTTGTTGCATCTTATCACTGAATCGAAGGTTCGTAATCCAGCATAATCGAGGAAAATTACTGAATCGGGAACGCCTCTAGCGATGAGAGCCCTGCGCATATCGCGTGGCTCATTGTAATAAAGTGTTCTATTATCTCCACTTACCAATAAATACTTGACTTTACGGTTGAAATACAACTTGACCGCAGCATCAATACGATACCGAAAAAATTGATTGGGATTACCCGAACGATTGTATTTGCTGGTTCCTAACAAAAGTCCCACCTCGGTGCGAGGTATTTCTTCCACGCTTGAAAAAATGTACGCGTCGCATGCTTTATCAATCCAGTTATTGCAATACCAAATACACAGAACCAAACCCAATACGAGCGGAATACTCACTTTCACAATACGGCGTATCCAAACTCGAAGCATTTTTCAAATATCGAAAATAAATTGGAAATTCTTCTTCTTTGGAACCTGTTCATCAGCAAAACCGAATTGTTATCTTTGTCGCAAATTTGGCCTGTATGAGCAATCCGCAAAACAAACCAGAATCATCTAGCGAACTAAGCTTCGAAGAGTTCCTCGCATCTGTGGTTCAAGACTATAGAATTGCCTGCATAAGCAGAGAAACGAGTTTACTTGGTCGAAAAGAAGTACTTACTGGCAAAGCCAAATTCGGCATTTTCGGCGATGGAAAAGAAATTCCACAAATTGCCATGGCCAAAGCGTTTAAAAACGGAGATTTCCGCTCGGGATATTACCGCGACCAAACGTTTATGTTGGCTGCAGGTCTCATGACCGTGGAGAATTTTTTCGCACAATTATACGCACATGCGGATGAAGATGCCGAACCGATGTCATCGGGACGCTCCATGAATGGGCATTACGCAACGACCACCGTAAACCGCGATGGAAGCTGGAAAGAATTAACAAGCTTAAAAAATTCATCTGCTGATATTTCACCAACGGCCGGACAAATGCCGCGTTTACTTGGATTAGCATTGGCATCCAAAATTTACCGGAATACACCAGAGTTAAAAGATGCAACAGGACTTTCCATCAACGGAAATGAAGTGGCATTTGGAACCATTGGCGATGCAAGTACATCCGAAGGTTTATTCTTCGAAACCATCAATGCTGCAGGTGTTTTGCAAGTTCCTATGGCGATTTCTGTTTGGGACGATGGTTATGGAATTTCGGTTGCACGTAAATTTCAAACCACCAAATCGAGCATTTCAAAAGCATTGGCCGGATTTGAAGCGAATGAAGATGGCAATGGTTTCCGCATATACAAAGGCAAAGGTTGGGATTACGCAGGATTATGCGAACTATACGAAAAAGGAATTCGCCTCATGCGCGAAGAACACGTTCCTGCCCTATTCCATATTGAAGAAGTAACACAACCTCAAGGGCACTCTACTTCAGGTTCTCATGAGCGTTATAAAAATGCAGAACGTCTGCAATGGGAAAGCGATTTCGACTGCATCAAAAAAATGCGCGAATGGATGATCGATACCGCTTTATCGACTGCAGAAGAATTAGATATCATAGAAAAAGAAGCGAAAACATTTGTCCGCGATGCACGTCGTTCGGCTTGGGATGCGTTTCAAGCTCCATTGTTGAAAAGTAAGAACGAGGTACTTGCATTATTGGATGCTCTTATTGCAGATAACACATCTTCCGAACTAACTTCCTTGCGCGATCAATTGCTTGCGAACAAAGAACCTTTGCGTCGTGATGTATTGGAAACAGTTCGTAAATCATTACGTCTTACTCGTAGCAATAAAAATGCTTCACGTACGACCTTGAAAAATTGGTTGGAGCAAGAACAGAAAGAGAATCACGATCGCTACAGCTCATGGCTTTACACCGAGAATACTGGCTCTGCATTGAATATTAAGTCTGTTTCACCGGTTTATTCTGATGAAGAAAAACTCGTTGATGGACGCGAAATTCTGCGCGATAACTTTGATGCAATCCTTGCAAAGAATCCTTATTTCCTAACGTTTGGTGAAGACAGCGGAGGAATTGGCGGAGTTAATCAAACCTTGGAAGGATTACAAAAAAAATACGGTGAACTCCGTGTGAGCGATACCGGAATTCGTGAAGCAACCATTTTGGGTCAAGGCATCGGAATGGCGATGCGTGGATTACGCCCCGTGGCTGAAATTCAGTACCTCGATTATTTGTTGTACGCCATTCAAATTATGAGTGATGATTTAGCAACGCTTCGTTATCGCACCAAAGGCAAGCAAAAAGCACCATTGATTGTGGCTACACGTGGCCATCGTTTGGAAGGCATTTGGCATTCTGGTTCTCCGATGGGAATGATTATCAACGCCATCCGTGGAATGTATGTATGTGTTCCGCGTAACATGACACAAGCTGCTGGTTTCTATAATACCTTATTAGCAGCTGACGATCCTGCTTTGATTATTGAACCATTGAACGGATATCGCACCAAAGAACGCAAGCCCGAAAATATGGGCGAATTCCGCGTTGCTCTTGGAACTCCTGAAACATTGCGCGAAGGAACCGATCTTACCTTGGTTACTTACGGTTCTTGCTGCCGCATTGCTTCTGAAGCTTGCAAAGAATTGGAAACATTGGGCGTTTCGGTTGAACTGATCGATGTTCAAACTTTATTGCCTTTCGATTTAAAACACAGCATTGCTGAGTCATTAAAGAAAACTGGAAAGCTGCTTATTTTGGATGAAGATGTTCAAGGTGGAGCCAGCGGTTTCATCCTTCAACAAATTCTCGAAGTGCAAAAAGGCTTCCGTTTCTTGGATGCTGAACCATTGACATTAACCTCAAAAGATCATCGTCCAGCGTATGGTTCTGATGGAGATTATTTCTCTAAACCAGCTATTGACGATGTTGTTGAGAAGGCATACGCTATGTTGCACGAATATGCACCTGCTCGTTTCCCTGAAATCTAATGGAAAGAACCACCGAAGCCGATTCGCGCTACGACCAGCTCGAACACATGAGCACCACCGATTTGCTCGGTAATATCAATCGTGAAGACCAAACCGTTGCTCAATCGGTGCAACTGCAATTGCCGCGCATTGAAGCCTTGGTTGATGCAGTTGTAGAACAAATGAAAAAAGGTGGCCGTCTCTTTTACATTGGTGCAGGTACTAGTGGAAGATTGGGCGTTGTAGATGCATCTGAATGTCCACCAACATTTGGAATTGAGTTCGATCGCGTGATTGGAATCATTGCAGGTGGTGATACCGCGATTCGCAAAGCCGTTGAATTTGCAGAAGACGATTTAGATCAAGCTTGGCAAGATTTATTGGATTGGAAAATTACCGATAAAGATGTAGTAGTTGGAATTGCCGCTTCGGGAACTACACCGTATGTGATTGGCGGTGTGACAGATGCGCGCAAAGCTGGATGCATCACGGGCTGTATTACCTGCAATGCGGGAAGTCCATTAGCAGGAATTGTCGACCACCCGATTGAAGTGGTTACTGGACCCGAATTCGTTACTGGAAGTACACGCATGAAAGCCGGAACAGCTCAAAAGCTCGTATTGAATATGTTGAGTACCGCTGTGATGATTCGTTTGGGTCGCGTGAAAGGCAATAAAATGGTGGATATGCAACTCACCAACAACAAACTGGTGGACCGAGGAACACGCATGATTATGAAAGCTATTGGCAAATCAGAAGATGAAGCCCGTGCATTATTATTACAGCATGGAAGCGTGCGTAAAGCCATTGATTCGGTAATGAATTCCTGATTTTCTGCATGCAAGACCTCGAACCTCATTACAATTGGCGCGATTTCTACATTTCTGCTGACGATCCTGCATCGCCCTTTTATGGCCGCGAATACAGCGAGTTTGAATACAGCAGCACGATTTATAATTTCTACATTCATCCGCAATGGGATGAGATTGGTTCCGAAACGCTTTACTTAAAAGTACTCTTTGCAGATTACGACCGTGGATTTGCCATCATTGAATTGATTGGCGAATGGAACGATGCCATTGGAAACGATGTGATGTTTCTAAAACGCGACATCATTGATTTAATGATTTCAGAAGGCATCACGAATTACATTCTCATTGGAGAAAACGTATTGAATTTCCATGCAGAAAGTGAAGATTATTACGAAGAGTGGTTCGATGATATTGAGGACGGCTGGATTGTCGGACTCAATTTCCGCGATCATGTGATCCGAGAATTCAACGATTTCGGTATTGATCAATACATTCTATTCAGCGGACGTTTCGACGAAATTAACTGGCGCAAATACCAACCCGTTGCCTTGTTCGAACTCATTCAGAGTTTCATGCAAAAGAGGTTGAATCCTTGAGTTTGATGAATTCCCATTTGCTAAATTGATTCAGTAAACCCATTCATCGGTTTGGATTTTTGAGTTTTATGCCGTGTTATTGGTTTGGTTTTTTTCAATTTTATCTAATTATTGATTTGGTTTTTTGAGTTTTATGCTGTGTTATTGGTTTGTATTTTTTAATTTAGCACGTTGATTTATTAAAATACAATATCATTTCTACATAAAAATGTACATAAACAGAACGATAGATAAGGAGTTATTAAGTTGGAAATTAGCTGACAAAAGGAAGCCCTTACTCATTCGTGGTGCAAGGCAAGTTGGTAAAACATCGTCCATAAAAAACTTAAAACAACATTTCACATTTTTTGTAGAAATAAACTTCGATGAAAATCCATCTTTTTCAAGGATTTTTGAGATGGGTTTATCCGCTGAAGAGGTATGTGAGCAACTTTCGGTATTAACAAATACGCCAATAGAAGCTGGTCGGACATTATTGTTTTTGGATGAGATTCAAAACTGTATTCCAGCTATAAACATGCTCCGTTTTTTTTACGAAAAAATGCCCGAATTACATGTAATAGCCGCAGGTTCATTATTGGAATTTGCATTGGCCGAATTGCCCTCGTTTGGAGTTGGGAGAGTACGATCGATGTTTATGTATCCACTTTCTTTTCGAGAGTTTTTAGAAGCATTGGGTGAACATTTAATCCTTGAGCAATTAAACAAGGCGAGTATTTCCAAACCTTTATCAGAACCTGTTCACCATAAACTAATTCGATTTTACAAACTCTTTACCATCATTGGAGGAATGCCTGAAGCGGTCTTCATTTATTCTACAAAAAAGGATTTATTAGAAGTACAAAGGGTTTTAAACGATTTATTGATTTCAATTCAAGCCGATTTCACCAAATACAAAAAACGTATTTCGAGTGATCGCTTGGTTGAAGTATTTAATGCGGTTGCGCAGCAAACAGCTACGAAGTTCAAATTTACCTATCCCAATGCAACGTTGAATAATGCTCAAATCAAGGAAACGATCGAGCTATTAAAAATGGCGGGATTAATTTATTCTGTTACCCATAGTTCGGCAAATGGAATTCCACTGGGTGCTGAAATAAACTCTAAAAAGATTAAATACCTGATTTTCGATACTGGAATCTATCAAAGAATCATGGGATTAAATATTAGCGATTTTCTTCTGCAAGAAGATTTTGACACAATTAATAAAGGGTATTTAGCCGAGCTATTTGTAGGTTTAGAATTAATCAAATCAGAAAGTTCTTACCAAAAAACAGAATTATTTTATTGGCAACGCGATGCTAAAAATAGCCAGGCCGAAGTCGATTTTGTTTGTCAAATTAATAATACCATTTCTCCAATTGAGGTAAAATCCGGAACCAAAGGAAGCATGCAAAGTTTGTATTTATTCTTAAGTGAGAAAAAACTGAAATTAGGATATCGAATTTCACTTGAAAATTTCTCTGCTATAAAATCAGTCAACATTATTCCTATTTATGCAACGCATACGCTCATAAAAGCTAATTAGTAGTATTTCATTTCCCAAAATTAACTCGTTCATTTCGCTATGTTTTTCTAAAATAAACTGGCGAAAATATCAACCCGTAGGTCAGTTAGAACTCATTCAGCGTTTTATGCAGAAGATGTTGAATCCTTGAGTTTGATGAATTTTTATTGGTTAGATTGATCCAGATATCAGATTAACGGAAATGAATCAAATTGATTAATTGTCATTTTTTTAAAGCATCTAGCTCATTGAGTTTTGCTGCTTATTTATCGATAATGGTATTCAATACTAATTTATTTGAAGGACTATAATATTTATTTTGCAGCATTCGGGAGGTTTTGTAAGGAATTGTGCTTTGACAAGTCACAAATTTAAAGAGGCCATAGATGGAATTGATAATACTATCAGAGAATTGGAAAAAACAAAAACAGCATTATTATCATCTGAAAACAATCTTCGCCTGGCAAACGAAAAAACGGAGGAGTTAATAAGTATAAAACTAACCCACGGAAACCCTAAAATGAAAGCGAAGTTTGATGCTCTTTAATTTTCTTTGAGTTACACAAAACAAAATTGAATTTTCAATATCAATGACCTTGGTT
>JBIPLZ010000349.1:0-2983 GCA_044369395.1 Flavobacteriales bacterium
ACTTACGGGCAGAAAGAAAGATATTTTTCTCTATCCCTTATCGCAACAAGAATATATGCCTTATGAAAATCTCATTGAGACACGATCGCGTTTGCAAGAAAGATTGGTGTATGGAAATTATCCAGAACTTCTTCATTTATCAAGTTTAGAAGATAAAGCGAACTACTTGCGCGATATGGTTTCTTCGTATCTCTTGAAAGATATTTTAGAATTTGAAGGTGTTAGGAATTCCAATAAGGTGAGTGAATTGCTTCGATTGATTGCGTATCAGCCGGGAAAGGAAGTTTCATTGGATGAATTAAGTCGAAATTTGGGTATTAGTAAAAATACCGTTGACCGCTACTTGGATCTATTACAAAAAGTTTTTGTTATACAAAGAGTAAACGGATTTAGCAGAAATTTAAGGAAAGAAGTCACCCGACACGCGCGTTATTATTTTCTCGATAATGGAATTCGAAATGCGCTAATCAACAATTTCAATCCAATAACAATGCGTTCGGATATTGGAGAACTTTGGGAAAACTATGTGATTATGGAGCGTATAAAATTCCAATCGTACACCAATTTACATTCCTTGAATTATTTCTGGCGAACCTATCAACAACAAGAAATTGATTGGATAGAAGACCGCGGAGGGAAACTCTATGCATTTGAATGTAAATGGAAAGAAGACAGGAAAGTGAAAATTCCATCTGCATGGGCTCAGGCCTATCCTGAATCAGAATTCCAAGTTATTACACCATCTAATTATTTAGAATGGATAACTTGAAAAAACGCATCGTTTCTTTTCGAAATGCATGGAACGGAATTATACACGCATTTAAGTCGGAGGTTCATTTCCGATTTCACGTGTTTGCAGCATTCATAGCAATTGCCTCTGCTCTATTTTTCAACATTGCCCGAATCGAATGGATGATGGTACTTTTATGTATTGCAGCAGTTCTATCATCCGAATTAATCAACACCGCAGTAGAACGAATTTGCGATAGAATTACAAAGGATCGCGACCCTTTAATTGGCAATGCGAAAGATTTGGCTGCGGGTTCGGTTTTGATAATTTCGGCTGCAGCCCTGATTATTGGGGCAATAATTTTTACACCCTATTTTGTTCGCTTCGTTCAGGTTATTGATTGAGGTTTAATAGACCCTGAATTTTCAAACATCTTAAAAGTCAATTAAATTGTAGAATACATGATTTGTGTCATGTTTCAAATTTGCTTTGGTTGCGAATTTTGATGAATAAATTAATTGTTCAATCTAAATCATTTAAATCATGACACTCATTAAACAAAGAGGTAGCTTTCCTTCGATGCGCTCCTTACTTGAAGATTTTTGGAATAACGATACACTTGTTGAAGATCGTTTTTGGAACACTCGTGTTAACCTTCCAGCAGTAAATATTATTGAGAAAGATGACAAATTTCTCATCGAAATGGCTGCTCCTGGTTTACGCAAGGAAGATTTTAAGATCAATATTGAAAACGGAATTTTGCAGATTGATTCTGAATCTCAAAGAGAAGTTGAAGAGGAGAAAGATAATTACACCCGTAAAGAATTTAACTATAGTTCATTTAGTCGGTCGTTTACTCTTCCCGAAAATGCAAGTGAAGAGAATATTGCGGCGAGTTATGAAAATGGAGTGTTAAAACTCAAGCTTCAAAAATTAAAGTCCGAAACATCCCACAAGAAAAAGCAGATTCTTATCGCTTAATTTTTTATTATTTATGCAATGCGCCTACGATTGTTAGATTGTAGGCGCATTTTATTTTATTAAATAAGAGAATTCAGTCAACTCAATAGGCCAGCCAAATTCTAAGCATCTTTGTACATAATTATCTTTATTCAATAAATCTGAATAATTACTATCTAAATGCGCAACATCCATTTCCTATTTAGTATCCTATTATGCTCTTGTCAGATATTATTATCGCAAGAAAAATTCGAAGTGTCGCATCCTCAATTTTATAAATTACCGAGTAAAGAACTGCCTTCGGAAATTGATTTGTCCGCAAAAGCCAAGGGGAATTTTACTGCCGATTCATTTTACTTTGATGTTTATGTTAAGGACGATCACATAACAAACCAAGACCGAATCGACATTTGGTTTGGATCACCCTGGAGCGATTTCAGCGATTATATAGTTGGTGAAAAAAATAAAAAGACATTCATTTTCCGAAATTCTGCCGAAAGTGGCGATGAAGCTAACCTTCAACGTTTTATTCAAGATGCCGATTACCCAAAAGGGAAAATTAAAAATGCTGAATCTGGGGTAGAAATAAAGCCAATTGTTCCGCAAGCAAATACCCTAAAACGAGAATATATATTTAATGGGATTACCCGATTTGAATTTTCGAGCAATCAAAACATCGCCAAACAACTCGATTTAGATAAATACAAACCGCTTGAAAATCAATTGGGAATGAAGCTCGATGATGTATCATCGTTTGCAAAATACACTGTATCAAAAACAGATAGCGGACTACATTATCGCATTGCCATGCACAACAAATGTTTGGGCTTTGCAAGAGCTGTTAAAATGAATGAAATTCGATATGTGATTGATATTATTGATGGAGACCCAAGCGAAGCAACTGAACAGATTATAAGCACCACAGCCAATCGCTTTTATGGAAGACCATACTATTTCAATAAAATTGCTTTGCCATTTGCTTTAAATATCGTTCCCGATGGCGTTCCTGCTTCCATGATTCAGAAAATGGGAATCAATCAAGATGTCATTTTCTCGGGTGGTTCATGGAAGGCCTATGGATTAAATGTTGGGGGAATTGTATACGGAAAGGATTTTATCTCTGAAGCGCTTACCGAATTTTTCTTTTATCCAATTCAATTAATCTACTCAAAATCAAAAACATCAAACAATGTTGAAGTTGAACGGTTGGATTTGAAATACAAAGACGCCACCTGTTTTTTACAACATGAAGTATATACACTCATCAACAATCAAATTTTCTCAGGTAAAGAA
>JBIPLZ010000045.1:0-10822 GCA_044369395.1 Flavobacteriales bacterium
GAAGGAACTTGGAGTGGATGAGGTTCGTTTTAAAACTGCTCAGGTGTACGATTATGAAAATGGGAATCCCTTAATTCCTGAACAGGAAAAATATGCTCGCTATCGAAAAGGAAAAGATGGGAAATGGGAGTTGAAAAACAAATTTGAAAATAGCTGTTGGCGCATGTGGCAAGGTTGTGTTGTTACCTGGGATGGGGGCATAGTTCCTTGCTGTTTTGACAAAGACGCAAGTCACCAATTTGGAAAACTATCGGAAGATTCTTTGAAACACATTTGGAAAGGAGAGAAATACCAAGCCTTTCGTTCTGGAATTTTAACTAACCGATCGGAAATAGAAATCTGTAAAAACTGCAGCGAAGGCAGTAAGGTTTGGGCTTAAAAACCGAATTATTTTACGCGCACTAAAAGTTCTTTTGCAAAATGCTCCAAAACCGATTTGTGAGATTCGCTGCCATCAACATTGTGCAAAGAGTTTAACGCAATTTCATAATGTCGACGCATTTCCATTTCTGCATCTTCCCGAACATTCAGATTCTCAAAAAGCTGCGTAACGGCAGTCACTTTTTCAACCGAATCGAATTCTTTGCTACTATACCATTTCTTGAGTTCGCTAACTTGCTCAGTTGAAGCTTTTTCTAAGGCTCTTAATTTCAGGTAGGTTTTTTTATTCGATAAAATATCACCTCCTGCTTGTTTCCCAAATATTTCGGGATCACCAAAAACGTCTAAAATATCATCTTGCAATTGAAACGCAATGCCTAAATGACAGCCAAACTCATATAGATTCTGAGCATCTTGCTTTTCTGCATTGGCACACAAAGCGCCAATCTGCAAAGCGGCACCCAACAAAACGGCTGTCTTTAATCGTATCATGTTGAGGTAATCCGACAAATTCACATCGTCTTGCCCTTCAAAATTCATGTCCCATTGTTGTCCTTCACATACATCGGTTGCCGCAGTGTTAAAAACAGCAAGAATTTCAGGTAAAGCAGAAGTTGGAGTTTTTGAAATCAGCTTATACGCTTCAACCAACATCACATCGCCCGATAAAATGGCAATATTGCTATTCCATTTCGTATGAACGGTTGCCATTCCCCGGCGCAAGGGCGCTTCATCCATAATATCGTCGTGGAGCAAGGTGAAGTTGTGAAAGACTTCGATTGCCAAAGCAGCATGTTGCGCATCTTCCAATTTCCCACCCATGAGTTCGGCGCCAAGCAAGACCAAAACTGGACGCATGCGTTTTCCTCCCATTGCGAGTGTGTAGCGAATGGGCTCAAACAATTCGGCAGGTTCCGATGGAAAATCAAGTCTTCCAAGGGTATCTGCAAAATAATCCTGATAGCGGATTAACTCCTTCATTGTATGATAAAGGAAGTGTTTTCGATTACTTTTTTCAATCCTTCTTCAAAAGTTACTAAAGGACGATTGATAAGTTTACTCATTTTAGCAGTATCGGGTTTACGGCGGGTCATATCACCTTCTTCGAGCGGAGCTACAAAACGAATTTCAGATTTGGAATTTGTTAATCGAATGATGGTTTGGGCAACCTCCAAAATTGTAATCTCAATGGTCCCGCCCACATTTACCACATCGTTAACAAACATGTTTTGGTAAAATGCGTTGGTGCAGGCTTCAATGTTATCGTCGATAAAGCAGAACGTTCGCGTTTGAGAGCCATCTCCATAAATTGCAATCGACTCATTATTGAGAGCGGCACGAATAAACTTTGAAATCACAAAGTCCTTACTTTGCTTAGGTCCAAACGTGTTGAAGAAACGGAAGATGGTGTATTCGAGTCCAAATTCTTTTTCATAAGAACGCAAATAGGCTTCACCTACGTTTTTTACGATAGCGTATGGTAAACGCGAGTTAAGTGGAGTCGTATGTTCATTTTGAGGGAACTCAACCGGTTCGCCATAAACTTCAGAAGAAGATGAGAAATACACACGACGAACACCGGTATTTTTGGAAAGTTTTAGGATGTTTTCAATTCCTGCAATATCCTCTAAAACAGCAACCGGATGTTGTAATGTTCTCAACACACCTACGAGTGCCGCGTAGTGGAAAACATAATCAAAACGGTATGCATAAAACACTGCCGAAATATCGCGGTAGTCGTTTGCATCACATTTTATAAAATGAATGTTTTTATGCTCCGAAACGGGAACTTTTGCTAATTCTCCGGTTCGAAGATTATCAACAACCACAACATAATTATCTGGATTAGAAGCCAATTTTTCGGCCAAACAACTTCCAACAAAACCAGCACCTCCGGTAATTAAAATTCGTATCATCTTCCTTTTAGTAAGTTGAGTAAATATTCTCCGTATCCACTTTTACGAAGTGGCTCGGCAATTTCTTCTAATTGTTTATTGTCGATAAATTTCATTCGCCAAGCAACTTCTTCAATACATCCAATATTCAAACCTTGTCGCTCTTGAATTACTTGAACAAATTGACCAGCCTGCATTAATGAATCGAACGTACCTGTATCTAACCAAGCGGTTCCTCGGTCTAACACACCGACTTTTAATTTGCCTTCTTTGAGATAGTGTTTATTTACGTCGGTAATCTCATATTCTCCACGAGCACTAGGCTTTAAATTCTTAGCAATTTCAACGACCGAATTATCGTAAAAATAAAGTCCGGGAACGGCATAATACGATTTCGGCTGGAGTGGTTTTTCTTCAATCGAAACGGCATTCATCTGCTCATCAAACTCAACTACGCCATAGCGTTCAGGATCCGATACATGATATGCAAAAACAACTCCTCCATCGGGATCATTGTTCTTTTGCAAAAGGCCTGTCATGCCTGCGCCATAAAAAATATTATCACCTAAAACCAAGGCACATTTATCCTTGCCAATAAATTCTTCGCCAATTACAAATGCTTGTGCAAGTCCATTGGGAACAGCTTGTTCGGCATAACTAAAATTCATACCAAGACGTTTCCCATCACCTAATAATTTTTGGAAATGAGGAAGATCGTGTGGTGTAGAAATAATTAAAATATCTCGAATGCCAGCAAGCATAAGCGTCGACAAGGGGTAATAAATCATCGGCTTGTCGTAAACAGGCATTAACTGCTTGCTAACTGCCAAAGTTAGTGGGTGCAAACGTGTTCCGGATCCACCGGCTAGAATGATTCCTTTCATCAATCTTCAGGGTGTTTATAAGGTTCTTTTTTAATGGTTAAACTATCCAAATCTATATCTTCTTCTTCATCAAAAACAGCAATCATTGGTTCTTTGAATGCTTTAATTGTAAAAGCACGGTCAATTGACAAAAGCAAGGTAGGAAGAAGTAATAAATTTGTGAATAAGCCAACAAAAATGGTTACCGAAATTAGAAAACCTAAGGCAATAGTACCACCGAAAGATGAAAAAATAAATATGCTAAATCCGAAAAGCAAAATAATGGATGTGTATATAATGCTAATACTTGTATCCCGCATCGAGGCAATTACTGCAAGTCGAATGTCGTAATTATGGGTTTTTAAATCTTGACCATAGCGCGAAAAGAAATGAATGGCCGAATCGACGGTAATACCATAGGCAATATTGAAAACTAATATGGTCGATGATTTTAGCGCAATTCCATAAAATCCCATCAATCCGGCTGTAAACAAAAGCGGGATGATATTGGGGATTGCTGAAATCATCAACATCTTAAACGAATAAAACATGAAATACATCAAGCCCGAGATAAGAACAATGGCAGCAAGTAAACTTAACAAAAGATTTTTCACTAAATAATCGGTGCCTTTCAAGAAAACAATACTTGTCCCCGTTATGCCTACATCGAATTTTTGGGGATTAAAAATGGAGTCAATTTGCGGTCGGATTTCACTGCGAATGCGTTCCATTTCTTTGGTTCCAATGTCGGCCATTTGAATAGAAATGCGCGTGTATTGTCTTGTACTGTCTATAAACGAACGGGAGCTTCCTGATTTCAAATCCATGTTTTGTGCATACGGAAGCAAAAAGGAAATTTCTTCGTTGTTGGGTAAAGAATAAAAGCTGGAATCTCCGCTATAAAATCCTTGTTTGGCAAATTTGATTACTTCTACAATGGAAAGAGGCTTGGAGAATTCGGGGTATTTTTTAAGAATTTCTTGTGCCTGTTCAATTTTCCGAAGCGTAGAAAGCTTCATAACACCGTTCTTTTTTTTGGTATCGATGGCTACTTCAAATGGCATGACACCATGGAAATTCTTTTCGAAAAACTTCAAATCAAGAATGAGTTTGTCTCTCCGCGGAATATCATCGGTGAAATTTCCGGTGGTATGCATTTTCGTCATTCCCCAAATAGAAATTCCAACAATAACAACTGTAATGGCATAAATCCACTTCCGTTTTTTGGTAACCATTTGAATAAGCCATTCAACCAATCCGTCGAAAAAACGATTGTCTAAGTGTTTGGTTTGCTTGGGTTTGGGCGAAGAAATATACGAATAGGCAATTGGCAGGATGGTTAAACTTAACACAAATACCTGCATAACGTTGATAGAAGAGAGGATGCCAAACTCTTTCAACAATTTACTTTCTACAAAAGCAAAGGTGACAAATCCAAGAGCAGTATTGAAATTGGTTAAAAACGTTGCGTTACCTATTTTATGAATAACACGCGAAATGGCTTTGATTTTATTTCCATGTCCCTTGTACTCGCGGTGAAAATTATTGGTCAGGAAAATGCAATTAGGAATTCCAATGATGACAATTAAAGGAGGAATGAGAGCGGTAAGAATGGTTATCTGATAGCCAAGCAGAACCATCGTTCCAACGCACCAAACTACACTAATTGCAACAACCAACAAAGGGAACAAAATCGCTTTAAACGACCTGAAAAATAAGAGTAAAACCAGCGCAGTCACCAAGAGCGACATCCATAAAAACATACCGAGCTCTTTCTTAAGCTTGGCGGAATTCATGGTTCTTATGAATGGCAAACCAGAATAATGAACTTCGGTTTTATGCACCTCTGAGAAATGACGCGTATACGAAATCAGGTGATCGATGAGTTGTTCTCTTCCTTTCGAATCGATGCTGTGTTGGTCCATCGTTACCAACATCACCGTTGCATATTTACCAGAAGTTGTTTTGGTGATTAGCAGATCCTTGTAAAAAGGAAGCGATAACATTACCTGCTTTAAACTATCAAGTTCGTGTTGCGTTTGCGGAGGATTTTTAACGATGCGATTGATTTTAAATCGCTGAAGGGAATCGTTACGCTGAAGGTTGTAAACATCCGAAATGGAAAGAACTGCTTTTACTTGCGGAATTTTCTTGATAGAATCGGCAGCATTTGACCAATCGTTGAAGAAATCACGTTGAAACAGATTCTCACTCTCAACCCCAATTACAATCACATTGGCATCTTCACCAAACCGTTGTTTAAAGTTCGAATATATCTGAAATTCGGGATCGTCTTCAGGAAGAATCTGAGCAAGTGCATAGTTCATTTCTGCCTTGCTTGCCAGCCAACCCATATATACTGTAGTGCCAGCAATCACAAGTAGAATTGCTAAACGATATCGAAGTATTATGCGTGAAAGTGCCGCCCACATGGTGCTTTAGATGAAACTCGCTTTATTTTTTCAGTTAATATTGCCAAAGGCACTGTGTGGCGAAGGTAGAAAAAACAAGTGTTTCCGCATTCTGTAATTTTAAGGTTTTGCTTCGAATACAAGAGAATGTTTGAAATGAATCGTTTAAAAATTAAAAAAACCTGCATTTGAGGATGGTAAAAAGCTCAAATGCAGGTTCTTAAAAAGAATCAAAGTTTTATCTCTTCTTCCTGTTTATTGAGGAAATGGTATTCTAAAAAGTGGTAGGATACATTTACTTTGATTGGCACCCAGACTTTATATTTCATCCACCATTTCATCTGCATGGAAGGGAATCCTTTCTTCAAGAACGCTTCTATAAAAGGATTTACCCACAAGCAAACCGATTTCTCATTTTGTTCTTTCAAAATGTAACGCAAATTATTTTCAATTTCATCGGTGATGAGAATAGAAGGTTCAACCTCTCCAGAGCCATTACATGAAGGACATTTTTCAAGCGTCTTAATTATCAGTTCTGGTCGCACCCGCTGACGAGTAATCTGAATCAATCCAAACTTACTAGGAGGAAGAATAGTGTGTTTAGCACGATCCTGCGCCATGGCCTCCTTAAGCTTGTCAAACAAGACTTTTCGATTGTTCGGAGAATGCATATCGATAAAATCGATGACAATAATTCCTCCCATATCGCGAAGGCGCAATTGACGAGCAATTTCAACCGCAGCTTCCATGTTACAATCGAAGGCATTAGTTTCCTGATCATTGTCTGATCGTGAACGATGCCCGCTGTTTACATCAATTACGTGCATTGCTTCGGTATGCTGAACAATTAGGTAAGCACCACTTTTCATGCTTACGTTTTGCCCAAATGCTGCTTTTATTTGGCGATCAACACCAAATGCCTCAAAGACATCTTCTTTGCCTTTGTGAAGTTTCACAATCTTCTCCTTGTCGGGAGCAATGTGAGCAATGTAATTTCGTACTTCGTTGTAAATCGTTTGATTGTCGACAACGATACTATTGAATGAATCATTCAAAATATCGCGCAACAATGCGGATGTTCGTTTAATCTCACCAAGCACTTTTTCTTTTGGTTGAGCACTTGGAAGATTTGCCGCCAATAAATTCCAACGTTCTACAAGTTCGTTGAGATCTTGGTCCAATTCAGCTACCTTTTTATTGGCAGCAACGGTTCTAATAATAACACCAAACCCTTTAGGTCGGATGCTCATAATGAGCCGTTTGAGTCTGTTTCGTTCTTCCGATTCTTTAATTTTCTGCGAAATGGAAACCTTATCGCTAAAGGGTACGAGTACCAAATATCTTCCAGCCAACGAAAGCTCGGAGCTTATGCGTGGGCCTTTGGTGGAAATAGGTTCTTTGGCAATCTGAACCAGAATCGGGCTATTGTTTTGAAGCACATCGGCAATCTTTCCATCCTTGTGGATTTCGGATTCCATTTTAAAATCGACAAGCGAGGAACTTGGAAGTTTGTTTGCTAGTCCTTGGCGCATGAATTTAACCAGCGACTGAACTTGTGGACCCAAATCGAGGTAATGCAAAAACGCATCTTTCTCATACCCAACATCTACAAAGGCAGCGTTGAGTCCGGGCATAATTTTCTTAACTCGTCCCAAATAGATATCACCTACAGCAAAGCTACTATTGCTTTTTTCTCGGTTTAGTTCTATTAATCGACGATCTTCCAGTTGTGCAATGACGATCTCATTGCCGGAGGCATTGATGATCAGTTCTTTGTTCACGTAAGTATTCTAATTTTCCGGCATAGTTTATACAAATGACAAAAAAGGGCTGCATTTAGAATGGCCCTTTGAGTCATTTAATCCGGAGTTTGAAACAGGAACAAAATACCAATGAAAGAAAAGAACGGTAAATCCAAAGGATTAAACCCAATGTTCTTTTCGATCGGTATTTGTTAATTATTTCTTCTTATGACGATTTTTCCTTAAACGCTTTTTGCGTTTGTGAGTAGCCATTTTATGACGTTTTCTTTTTTTACCGCTTGGCATAACAATTTTTTTTAATGATTAAACTTATTGAATTCGTTGAATACGTATTTCTGCTTCTTTAAGCAATAAGGTATCCGTACTATTTTTTTTCAGTGCCTGTAGAGTTCGGAGAGCTCCTTTTTTATCGCCCTGAGCTTCAAATGCATCACTCAAATAGATTTGAACTTCATACAGATTAGGTTGTAAGGCAAGTACTTTCTCAAATCGAGAAACGGCCTTGTCGTATTGCCCACTCTGCATGGAGAAAAATCCTAGATTCAACTGTGCTTCTATATTAGTTGAGTCTGCACTTACCGCTTCGCGAAGCAACATAATGCCCTTCATGGGTTCTTGACTTCCGCTAACATAAGCAATCCCCAACTGAGTTTTAACATCGTTGCTCTTCGGATCAAGCTCATTGGCTTTCACCAAACAATCGATTGCTCGTTGAGAAAAGGCGGCTTTGTCTTCACCTTCAAAAAAGCGAGCAAGTCCCAAATACCGTTTGCCTGCAACTAACCAATCGGCTAAACTATTAGAAAGTTCTGCTTTTTGGAAAACGTATTCGGCAGCAATACCAGGGCGCATTTGACTATCCCAAACGCTACTTAGCGAATCGAACCAGACAAATTTTTCTGCTCCATTTGCCTTATTCAGGCGATCTTCAAAGAACTCTATTCGAACAAGTGCTTTTGCATCACTATTTTTCTTAACAGCCTCTAACTGTGTTTGAAACTGTTCTTTGGCAGCAACTTCAAGATTGGTTGACTTAGATTCTTCTTTTCGAAATCCTTCTCGGGGCAACAAAAAAACTGCAGCACCTATAAAAAGCGTTCCTGAAATTACAAGAATCTGATTGCGTGTCATCCAAATAAATTATCAGGCTTTAACTGACTTCTTTACTTTATCGCTGAATGTTTTAGCCGGCTTAAATGAAGGGATAAAATGTTCAGGAATAATGATGGTTGTGTTTTTAGAAATGTTACGGCCTTTTTTAGTTGCACGTTTTTTTACTATAAAGCTACCGAATCCACGAAGATATACGTTCTTTCCAGAAGATAAATTAGTTTTAACAGTTTTCATAAAAGCTTCAACAGTAGCTTGTACGGTTACTTTTTCAATTCCTGTTTTATCTGCAATCTCGGCAACAATTTCAGCTTTGGTCATGGCTGGTCAAATTTTTAAGGATTTATGATTGATTTAGTTTTTTGATAATCTACGTTTTACGTCTCTGAAAAACGGGTGGCAAAGATAGTAGTTTTCTTTTCAAACGAAAAAGTTTTTTTCAAAACTTGAATTTCTTATCATTGCTGCGATGTACAAGGCAAACACGGTTTTTTCAGAGCAATTATTAGCGTGGTATAACTCATCTTTCCGCGCGTTACCATGGAGAAAAACCAAAGATGCTTATGCAATTTGGCTCTCTGAAATCATTCTTCAGCAAACACGCGTTGAACAAGGTACCAAATATTATTTCGCTTTTTTGGAGAACTTCCCATCAATTATTGATTTGGCCAATGCACCACAAGATGAGGTGCTTAGACTTTGGCAAGGGCTCGGGTATTATTCACGTGCACGAAACCTTCATAAAACTGCAATTCAAGTTCGAGATCAATACAATGGTGTTTTTCCTTCAACGTATTCAGAAATTCTTGCACTACCTGGAATTGGTCCATACACCGCTGCAGCCATAGCTTCTTTCGCTTTTAACATTCCCGAAGCAGTTGTTGATGGAAATGTTTATCGTTTCCTTTCTCGTCTTTTTGACATTCAAACGCCAATCGATTCATCGAAAGGACAAAAGGAATTTAAGCAGCTCGCTCAATCTCTTCTACACCCCAATCAACCCGGCGACTTCAACCAAGCAATGATAGAATTCGGTGCAATGGTCTGTAAGCCCGCAAATCCAGATTGCTTAAACTGTGTTTTTCGAGCGCAATGCTATGCGTATAAAAACCAGACAATTAAACTGCTTCCGGTTAAATCTCAAAAAACGAAAGTTAGAAATCGTTACCTTATCTTTCTAATCTTTGATGATCAACTTGGTCAAACACTCATTCAGAAAAGATCCGATTCAGATATTTGGGCAGGCCTTTATCAATTTCCTGAAATAGAGCTAGAAAACCATAACATAGAATCCTCTTTTACTGATTTTGGGCAATTGCATCCGTTTTTTGTGAATGAGACTTATGTCGTTAAACATATTTCAAATGAAGTTCTTCATATTTTAAGTCACCAACGACTTTTTGCACGTTTCCTTCACATACAGGTAGATTCGCTCAACTACGCTTATTTTAATAATTCCGAAATAATAAACACGAATCAACTCAACGAAAAAGCCTTTCCAAGACTTATCACTCGTTATTTGGAAGGTTTGTCGAACGATAATAGGTTATGAAGACGACCCCAAATTGCAATTACGGACTTACCAAATTTACACCTACCAAAAAGTAAAAGGTATTTCCTAGGGTATTTTGCATTGCGTAAGGTTGGTCGCCAAAGAAGCCACGGAAGAACTCTTTTCCTTCGGGAAGTCGATCTGCATCGAAACTATAGTTGTAACGGAAGCCCGCCTGCGCAGAAAGCCATAAAAAACTCGAAATAGAACGTTCGTATACAGCACGTATGCGTAATTCCCCGCGTCTTAACTCAAGGTCTTGCAATGCGGGAGAAGTGTCGCGGCTACCAAGGCGATAAGACTGACCTTCGAGTTCATAACCAAATAATGCTAATGATCTAGCAGAAAAAGTACGTCGATAATGAACTCTTGCAGGAAATAGAATTTCGCAGCCATTTTTACGATTGGGTGCTGTATAGTTGAGCAAGAATACCGGAATGTAATTCATCTCTCCAACTCTGTATGTGCGAGATAAACCAAAACCAATCATTTTTCTATCGCCTTTCTTTTGACCCCAAATAGCAGCAACGGAAGACCGAAGATATTTTAGGTTGATAGAATTGAATCCGTAATCTCCGCTTAAATCTGCAGATGCCTGTACAAGCAAGAAACTTTTCTCATTAAACGGTTTGAAAATGGTAGTATTGAGTCCTGTTGTACGAAGTCCGTTATCTTTTAAAGTGGTGATAAGGTCGTTGGAAGGAGAAGTTATAAGCTGATTGAATTTATAACGTTGTTCAGCATAATTGGCGCCCAATTGCACAATAATGGCGTTATTAGAAATTACAGGAATGTTTACTGCCAATCGCAAACCATGCGAGTATTGAATGGAACCAAAACCCGGCGT
>JBIPLZ010000438.1:0-2972 GCA_044369395.1 Flavobacteriales bacterium
ACGGTATCAGGACGAGGCGAATATCTGCGCGTAATATCGTAGATATACCGACGGAAGCCGGACCAGACCAAAAAGGCCCAACGCGCCGAACACACTCGCCGCCTCCCGACTGAAGCTTGGTGGGACCTTAATTTACGAGGGCGGACGAGCCGATCGGGCGGAGCGATTGATTTGCGCGCGCACTTCGTGTCACCGAGCCGAGGCCTGCCTGCCCCGCGCCCCTCCCGCCTGCGCACGCGCTCGCGCGCGCGTTCGGCATGGCGTCGTCGGCGTGGCGGGCAGCGCTCAGCGTCCTCGCTAGCGGCGCGGAGGCCCTCGCGGCGTGGGCGCGGGTCGCCGCCGAGGCGCCGGGTGGGGCACCGGTCGCGGCGCCGCCGGTCGCCGGCTTGGGCGGCGGTGGCGGCGGCGCGCCCGACGCGATGGCGGCCGACGCCGCCGAGCATCGCGCGCGTCTTCGGCCACGTGACGCCTCGGACGCCTCGCCGGAGGCCTCGCCCGGCGGTCGTCCGCGCGCGCGGGCGGCGCGGCGACGCGGGTCGCTCGGCTCCATCGACGTTGGCGTCGAGCGCGGCGCCGCGAGCGCGCGAGCCGCCAGCGCCCCTGCCGCGCGTGTGCCCGCGGATGGCGCCGCGCGCGCCGCACGCGCCGCGCCCGCCGCACGCGCCGCGCCCGCGCTCGCCGCGCGCGCGCCCGCCGAGCCTTTGCGTGCGGCCGCTGCCGCCGCCCCGCCTTTTGGCCCGCCGCAGCTGCGCCGCGTGCACGCGGAGCGTACGCAGCTGCAGGACGCGGCGAGCGCTGCCACTCCTGTTGCGACGGATGACGACGCTGCGCTGGTCGCGGGGCGCGCGCGGACGTCAGCGGCCACGGCGGCGCGGCTGCAGCGTGTAGCCGCAGAGCGGAAGCTGCGCGAGGAGCGGGGCGAGCGTGCGAGATTGATGGGGCTGTCGGCCCTCGGATCGCAGGCGCGAGGCGTGATGCAGATGTGCTGTGTGCCCGGCTGCAGCGCAACCTTCCTCGCCGGGCGTGCCGCACTCGCGCACATGGCGTCGCACGCGGACGACTTTCGCCCGCTTCGACGCGACGAGCTGCCCGATCGCGGTGCGTCGTTCGTCGTGCGAGAGGAGTACGACGCCGTGGACGAGGCACTGTGGCGCCTCAAGGAGCTCGAAATCGCCGCGGGCTTTGTCTTTCGACGCCAGCGCGGTACCGGCGCCGACGAGGAGGTGCTCACGCACGGTGGCGTCATGATGTTTGGGTGTCGCGCGCGGGCGACTTTGCTGCAGACTGCGCGGCAGGTGATTGCGCGTTCGGAGGTGCCGGCGCCTCAGGCGGCAGGTGCCGCGCTCTTATCCGGCGACGTCACGCGCAACAAGACCGAGCGGCAGGGTCACAGCGGCGCGCCGCCGGCGTCGTCAACGCAGTGTGACTGCCCCGCCGGGGCAATGATCACGGTCCGCACCGTGTCTCTTGGAGCCGCATCCTCCTCGCCCTCCTCGCCCTCCTCGTCCTCCTCGTCCTCCTCGGCGTCCGCGGCCCCGGCGCCCGCTGGCGTGGGCGCGCACGCTTGCGAGGTCGTGCTGGAGGTGGCGAACGTGCACACGCACGTTGAGGACTGCGTGCGCCGCGACCCGCAGCTGATGGCACTTGCGCGTGCAGTTGTTGCTGAGCTGCGCGACGCGGGGATGCCGCGCCTCATCAGCGAGTTCGCCTCGCGCCGCGAGCAGGCGGGCGGCGAGCGCGTGTCGTCCGCGCGCGTCCGGCGCCTCATCCGTGACGCGCAGAAGGAGGTGGCGCCCGCGGCCGTGCCTATCCCGCAGAACCTCGAGCTTCTCCGCCTCGTCGATGCCGACCCTCCGGGCATGCTCTACTACATCAAGGCGCTCAAGTTCGCCGGCGAGGCCTACGAGTTCCCGAACCGCGCGGGCGGCACGTTCTCAGCGTCCGAGCAGTCGTACTTCATTGTGATGGCGACGCCCGGGTCCCTCGCGCACGCGCTGGAGTGCGACGTGGTGTCTACGGACGCCGTGCACCGCTTCAACTGGGGCGACGAGCGCCAGAACATCTTTGCGGTGAACGGGGTGTGCCGCACGACGGAGACGCAGCGTGTCATCGCTGCGGCGCTACTCAGTGCGTTTTCGTGCGAGAAAGATGTATTCTGCGAAACGCGCCACTTCTCACCTCCTCGCAACACACGCCAATGCAGGTGACAAGTCCGCTGATACGGTGCGCGCCGCGCTGCACGTCGTGCACAGGCTCTTGGTGGAGACGGCCGTGGCGACCGGACCCCTCTTCAAGCAGCACTTGCACGACGTGGTTCCGAGCGAGGGCACGATAATGAGGGAGATCTTTGGCGACCACCTCAACGAGCAGTTCTGCCAGTACCACCTCATCGAGATCTACAAGAAGATGCGCGGGGCCTTCCTCGAGGACGTTCGCGCGCTCCACCTCGAGCGTCCGCCGCGCTTCGAGGAGTGGTTCACGCAGCTCCTTCTCGTCATGCAGCTCGTGAGCCTCGACGACATGGCCGTCGCGCTGTACGAGTTCTCGGACAGCGTGCGCTCCTACCCGCGGACGTGGGCCAAGCTTCTCGAGCCGGAGCACAACGACTTGCGGCGCATCGTCTACGCGTACGCGCACGCGATGGGCATCAAGGGCCTCTGTGGCGGCGTCAACGTGCCGAGCGAGGAGTTCTTTGCGCGCTTCCGCGCGCTGCAGACGACGCGCGGCGGCGCCAACCCCGACGCGCAGGGGCGGCGGCTCAAGTGCTTCAACTACATCGGCCCAATGCTGCTCGTGTGCCAACTGCTGCGCACGGCCGAACTCGAGTACTCCGTGCGGCGCAAGAAGATATTGGAGCGCCAGGCGACGACGCAGCAGCTCCTCACGCTCGAGGCGGCTGCGCGTGCTGCCGGCGCACTCGGCGCGCGCCCGCGGCGCCTCGCCGGCGCAGCGGACACGGCGCGCGAGTCGCG
>JBIPLZ010000350.1:0-2951 GCA_044369395.1 Flavobacteriales bacterium
TATTCAACTTTAGTTCAATTGCTCCAACATATACATTTCCACTTCTTTCGAATCCCATTGGTCTTCGATATCGCTTGTTTGCATTACGTGTTGCATGATAGCTTCTTGTCGATCGCCAATTTTCAGTGCTTCGCTGTATGGTGTGTGACTAAATGTAACCATAGAGTAAAGCGGCATCCATTTTTCAGGATGCAGTTCTGTAAATCGGGCTTCGATTTTCTTTTGAAGCAGAAATGTTGGATCCGAAACTTTATCGCGCATTTCTATAAAATTCCGCAGTGCTAATTCTGCAATTGCATCAGCATTGGGTTTACGCGAATTTTCATATTTACGAAGTAATTCGGACCAATTACCTTCATGGCTTTGGAGCAATTCATCAAAAACAAAACAGTCTTCAAAGCAACAATTCATGCCTTGTCCATAAAAAGGAACGATAGCATGTGCTGCATCACCAATGAGCATCACTTTATCTTGAAAGGTCCAAGGAAAACATTTTACAATAACCATAGCAGCTGCCGGGTTAGTGGTATATTCCTCTCTGAATTGAGGCATTAATGCAAGTGCATCGGCAAAATAATCCTTGAAAAACTGTTCTGCTTTTTCAATTGTATCAAGCGAATCGAAGGACAATTCTCCTGACTTGGAGAAGAATAATGTGAGTGTAAAAGATCCATCTGGATTAGGCAAGGCAATGAGCATAAAATCTTTACGCGGCCAAATGTGCAGAGCATTTTTCTCAATTTGATGAGATCCATCTTCATTTGCAGGAATACTGAATTCTTTGTAAGCGTAATCGATGTAGTACTGCGAATAATTGGACCATGGTTTTTTAATCAGTTCATTGCGTACTTCTGAAAAAGCACCATCTGCTCCTACTAAAAAATCGGATTCAACCGTTTTAATTTCTTCACCGTGCATGAATCCTGCAGTTGCTGTGTTTAAATCAACATCAACCAATTGATGACTGAAATGGATATTTACTCCGCTTTGTTCCGCCAGATCCATCAGCTTGCAATTCAATGCACCACGCGAAACAGAATAAATTGCTTGTCCATCTTTTCCGTAAGGTTGAAATGTCAAAGTTCCATGCACATCGTGCATCACACGACGGTACATGGGAATACTGATTTCACGGATTGAATCGTCAATTCCAACACCAGCCAAGCCCCGAAAACCTCTATCGGATAGAGCCAAATTGATTGATCGACCGGCACTCATTAGGTTCTTTCGCATATCGGATCTGCGTTCGTACAAATGCACATCAAAACCTTGTTGCTTCATGTAAATTGCCTGAAGCGCTCCTACTAATCCGGAACCTGCAATGGTGATTTTATTTGGCTTACTCATGTTTTGATTCAAATTTGAATTGAGATATGATTTCCGCGAAACGAAAAACGTCAACAAAGCTATTGTATAAGGGAATTGGTGCAACGCGAATTACATCAGGTTCTCTCCAATCGGCAATGACACCCTGTTTGAATAAATGATCAAACATATTTTTTCCGGAGTGATGAAACAATAGTGAAAGCTGGCAGCCGCGTTCTTCAGGGGTAATGATGCTAAACATTCCTTCGAATTGCGGTCGTTTAAGAATCTCCTCCAATAAGGTAAATAAAAACGTAGTGAGGTTTTTACTTTTTGAAACCAATCGATGCATTCCAGCTTCATCAAAAATATCGAGTGATGCACGATGAGCCGCCATCGACAAAACAGGCGCATTGCTCATTTGCCAACTCTCGGCAGTTGGGATAGGAACAAAATGAGGTTCCATTTTAAAACGAGAATCTTTATCGTGTCCCCACCATCCTTTTAATCGAAAGACTTCGGGATTACTTGCATGTTTTTCATGAATGTAAATTCCAGCAACACCACCTGGCCCCGAATTGAGGTATTTATAACTACACCAAGCAGCAAAGTCAACATTCCATTCGTGAAGATGGAGTTCGATATTTCCGATTGCATGCGCCAAATCAAAACCTGCAAAAGCACCAACTGAATGAGACGCTTCGGTTATCCGTTTCATATCGAAAACCTGACCCGAATAATAGTTTACTCCGCCAATCATCACCAATGCCAGTGCATCACCTTCTTCTTTTATCGCAGCAAGAATATCTTCCTCTTCAATTTTAACTTGTCCGGGGCGAGGTTTAATTTCTCGGATAACATCTGAAGCTAATCTACCGTGAAGATTTGCTTGACTTTGCAACACAAAAACATCCGATGGGAAGGCTTTTTCCTCACAAATAATTCGGAATCTCTGTTGGGTTGGTCTGTAAAAGGAGATTAGCAGCAAGTGTAAATTAACTGTTAATCCATTCATTGCAACCACCTCATTTTCATTTGCACCAATCAATCGGCCCAATGGACCTGCAAACATTTCATGATAACTTAGCCAAGGTCTGCGGCTGTGAACATGCCCTTCTACTCCCAAATTTGCCCAATCGTCGAGTTCAATTTGGATAGATTCTGCAACCGATTTAGGTTGAAGACCTAGAGAATTACCACATAAATAGATTGAATCTTGATTGTTTAATTGGGGGATCAAGAAACGATTACGAAATGATGAAAGTTCATCTTGCTCATCAAATTTTCGCGCCGTTTCAATGGAGAATGCCTGCGACATTGTTAATTTTTTGTCAAACATCCACAATCTTTGTCATTACTGCAAATGAGATTGCAAATAGCCATTAAAAATTTCATTAGAATGGGCGTATGTAGGTATTAAAAAACGATTATAAAATTCAAATAAATTAATCGAGCCAAGAAAGTGGATCGAGATATAAAGACAAGCAAAGCTATTTTTTAGTAAATCCAAACAGTTAATTAACTTTAAAACAAGCGATTAAAAAAATAAAACAAACACAATGATTTGTATTGCAAAACGATTAATAAGTGTATCTTTAAGGGTTGATTTGAGATAGACTTGAAGTCACATTTATTTTTTGATTTTA
>JBIPLZ010000439.1:0-2949 GCA_044369395.1 Flavobacteriales bacterium
GAGCGCGCGCTCAGCACCACGACGTGGCGGCGCAGCGGCGCGAGCCGCGCCGGGAGCGAGCGCACGATGAGCGACTTGCCGACGTCCTTGGCGCCCACGAGGAGCACGAGCGTGCCCGTGTCGGCGCCGGCAAGGTCGCAGAGCGTGTCCACGGTGGCGGCGCGGTCGACGAGCTCGTTGCTGTCGACAAAGGCCTTCGCAGCGCGCTTCGCGCCGGCCACGTACTCGTCGCACGGCAGGCCGCGCGCCGCCGCGTCCGCCTGCGCCGCGGCCCACAGCAGGCCGCGCCGCGTGACGAGCGCGCCGGCCGCGCGCAGGTCCGGCAGGCGCTGCGAGAAGAAGGCGCCGTCCGCGGGCACGCCCGCGAGCAGGCCGTGCGCGCCGAGCGAGGCCTCGGCCCGCGCGCCGCTGTGCGCGCCGCGCGCGCCGAGCGGCGGGGCGCGCGCCGCGGCGGCCGCGGCGACCGCGGCGGCCGCGGCGGCGCGCGGCGCCGGGCGCGCGGCGGAGCAGAGCGCGGCGGAGCGCGCCGCGGCGGCGATGCGCGCGCTCGCGACCTGAACGCCGCAGCGCAGCAGCAGAGACGCCATTCTTTTTCTCAGGGGGCCGGCCGCGCCTCGCGCCTCGAGAAGCGCTGCGGAAATGAGGTGAGAGCGAGGCGCTCAGGGGCCGGGCGCGCGCTGAGTTGTTGCCCTTGAAGAACGACGGAAAGAGCGGCTCAGTTCGGAGGAGGAGTCACTGGGCCGGGAGGCCGGGCTCCTTCTGCGCTGCCGCTCACGACGCGATAGAGGCGGCGACGCCGCGCTTTGCGGCGGCGACGACGGCGACGGCGGCGGCGTTGCGCGGTCGACGTGCGCTGAATATGCCGAGAAGTGGGGCGTGACCGCCGCGGCCCGCGGCGGGCTATCGCTGTCGCCCGCCGAGCCGCGGCCGCCGCCCTACACCGCCACCTCGGCGGCGGCCGCGGCCGTCTCGTGAGCGCCTACGCCGCGAGCGCCGGCGCGGAGCCCGCCTTCACGAACCGGCGCCTCTGCTGCGCGCCGGACGCGCCGGACGCGCTCGCGCGCGCGCGCGCGGCCGCCGCGCCGGCCGCGCTCGCCGCCGGGCTGCGCGGCGTGGCCGGCGAGGCGCTCTTCAGCGCGGCGCTCGACTACGTCTTCTTCCGCAACCCGCCGCCGAGCGCGCCCGCCGGCGGGCGCCCCGGCCCCGGCCCTGGCCCCGGCCCCGGCCCCGGCTCCAGCCCCGGCCCGGGCCCCGGCTCCGGCGCGCCCCCCGCGGCGGCGCTGCGCTGCGTGGGCGTGCTTCCGACGCCGACGGCCGAGGGGTGCGGCCCGGGCGGCGCGATGCCGAACGCGGAGCAGCCCAGCGACCACGTGCCCATCGCCGCGACCTTCGAGCTGCTGCTGCTGACGGATTAGGCGGGCGGCGGCGCGCGGGCGGGCCGGGGCGCGGGCAGGGGCGGCTGCCGCCGGCGCGGGCGACGTAAATGCAAGCATGTGGTCCTTCCTTCCCTCCCTTTATTGCCCCGCTCGGCTTCAGCGCAGCGACGCCAATCGAACTCTCAGGGCGCCGAGGCGCGGGCCCCCGGGCCCGAGCCCTAGCGCGCGTCGGGCTTGAGCTCGCTCGCGAGCAGCAGCCGCATGCACTGGCTCGAGGCCGCCAGCACCACCTTGCCACCCGAGTCCCACGCCGCAGGAGGCACGCCAGGCGCAGAGGAGCTCCTGAGCACGATGCCGCCGACGTTGAAGTGGCTCACGAGCGCGGCGCGGGGGTCGGAGCGAGATGGCATGGCGGCAAAGCCGCGCTTGGCCAGCTCGCGCAGAACGCCCTCGAGGCCTTTCATGAGCGGGTCGCTGCTGCGCGCTGCCTCAAGGCACGCAAGCACACCGTCAATTGCGTCGGGCGCAAACGCCGAGATGGCATCGAAGTCCGCCTTGTCGCGCGCGAGCTCGCCGAGCGCGTTCTTGGCGCGCAGCACGTGGCCGCCGTAGACGGCCAGCAGGCCCTCGGCGAGCGCCGGCCCGCAGCGCCACTTGTCGACCAGCATGGCGCGCATCTCGGCCGGCGGCACCTCGCTCGCGACAACCACCTTGGTCATGTGCGCCGTAGAGTAGCCGAGCGCGGCCAGCCGGTAGGGCTCCGCGTGCTCCGAGGCCGCGAGCAGCACGTTGAGCCGCTTCGACTCCTTCGAGAGCTGCGTCAGCAGGCCGAGCGCCGCGAGCGTGCGCTTGCGCACCAGCGCCTCCTCCGCCGAGAGCGGCGGCTCGGGCAGCGCGTCGCCGGGCGCCTTGGGCGGCCGCGGGGACGGCAGCGCGACGTTCGCCTCGTCGATGACGAGCACCGGGAAGAGGCCGCGCGCCGCGCACGCGGCAATGTAGGCCTCCAGCACGGAGCTAAGATCTGCGATCTCGTACGTGGCAGGCGCTGGCGGGTGCGCGGCGAAGGCGATCGCCGCAGACGCGCCGGCGGCGGCCGCGGCCCCAGACACGGCCTCCCCGGTCATGCCAAAGTCGGGAGGAATGGACCCGAGAAAAGCCCCGGCAACAAGAGACGCCACGGAGGCCGCAAAGACCGGGGCCACCTTCTTGAGCTGCAGCACAAACTCCGAAAGCATCGTCGCGTCGGGCTTGATGCCGTCGATGATGCCCCGCACGAGGTTTGCGCCCGTGGAGCGCGCGCTCAGCACCACGACGTGGCGGCGCAGCGGCGCGAGCCGCGCCGGGAGCGAGCGCACGATGAGCGACTTGCCGACGTCCTTGGCGCCCACGAGGAGCACGAGCGTGCCCGTCTTCTTGCCCGCGAGCGTACAGAGCGCGCCCACGGTGGCGGCGCGGTCGACGAGCTCGTTGCTGTCGACAAAGGAGTCCGCGGCGCTCTCCACGCCGGCCACGTACTCGTCGCACGGCAGGCCGCGCGCCGCCGCGTCCGCCTGCGCCGCGGCCCACAGCAGGC
>JBIPLZ010000351.1:0-2946 GCA_044369395.1 Flavobacteriales bacterium
AGATCAACAACGCAAAGGTTCTGGGGCTTTGGCATTGGAACTTTTATTGAAACAATTTCCACTCATTCAAACCATTCGACTTCAAGTAAACCGACAAAATTACCAAGCCATTAACTTCTATTTTAAACAAGGATTTGTTATTGAAGAAGTGGCCGATTTTGACATAGGTGATGGGTATTTCATGAATGATTTTATTATGAAATGGAATAAAAAATCATTCCATCATTAGACAATTTATTAGCAGTAAAATGGAGCTTAATCCACAGCAATGGTACAATCAGGAACGCGGCAAAATCGATGCGGATTTAATTCTGATTCGCCGGAAAATTAAAGTTATTTCGACTATTAGACTTGCGCTATTTACTGCAATACTGCTTGCCAGTTTATTTTTGTATCAACATCATTATTTGTTTGGAAGCATTTTGTTCGCATCATCATTGACTGCATTTTTATTTGCGGTAAAACGAAGTCTCGAACAAAAGAAAAAACTACATCAAGCGGAAACTGCACTCCAAATTATCCAACTCGAATGCAATGCCTTGATGGGGAAACCTTCTGGGCAAGACATCGGTGCAGATTTACTCGATTTAAAACATCCTTTTGCACATGATTTGGATCTATTTGGCAAACACAGTCTTTGGCATTATCTCAACCGCACATTGACTTTCGATGGAAGAATGTTGCTTGCCGATGCGTTGTTAAATCCTCAATTAAACAAAGAAGAACTAGTTCAAAAGCAAGTCATTATTTCGGAATTGAAGAACCAACCCGAAACCTTGTTGCATTTCAGAGTGCATGGCTTGAGCGAGCAAGAAAATCCTGCACCTGCATCCCAAATAGAAAACTGGCTAAACGAAGAAATTTCTTTATCACATAACCCACTCATTCGAGACGGAAGATGGATTTTTTCCGCAATTGCATTGATTTCGATTCTTGGTTTTTCATTGAATTTACTTCCTGGTTGGTGCCTTTCGACAGCTCTTGCTCTGAATTTTATCATTCTGGGGACGACCATCAAACAAATCAATTTTATTCATCAGAAACATTCCGGAATTGTCAAAACCATTGCGCATCACGAAGCGCTTTTGGCCTATGTTTCCCAACTAAAATTTGAGCATTTAAGTCTTTCGGAAATTCAGAACGATGCGCAACATTCGCTACAGGCAATCAAGAATTTACATCGTGCACTGAACCGTTTCGATGTTCGATTGAATGGCTTTATGGGCATTGTGATGAATATTGTTTTTATGTTCGATTATCATTGTTTGGTGGAGATTGAGACGTGGAAAAACAATAACCGAAATGCCTTGCAAAAAAGTTTGAAAAACATGGCTACAATGGAATATTCTATTTCCTTGGCAAACTTTGCATTTCAGCGTCCGAATTTCAATTTTCCTCAATTTACTTCTCAACATAGTATGCAAGCCGAAGGTCTATTTCACCCTTTATTGCATGCCGAAAAAGCCGTTTCCAATACACTTTCATTGGGCGAAAATGAGAAAATGGTATTGCTCACAGGAGCCAACATGACTGGAAAAAGTACCTGGTTAAGAGCCATTGGATTGAATGCGACATTGGCTTATCTCGGATTACCCATCGCAGCAAAATCGGCCCAATTTCCACTTTTTCGCATTTACACTTCCATGCGCATCACCGATGATTTGGAGGAAGGTATTTCCTATTTCAAAGCAGAAATTAGTCGCTTACAAGCACTCTTAACTAGCATTCGAAACAGCGATGCAACTTGGCTTTTCTTAATTGACGAACCATTGCGTGGCACAAACGCTGGCGACAAACAAGCTGGAACCATCGGCATTATCAAGAACCTGATTACCTTAAATGCATTGGGAATTCTGGCAAGCCACGATGCAGCACTGAGTAATTTGGAAACCGAAAATCCCGGAAAAGTTAAAAATTACCATTTCGATTCTGAAATTATTGGAAACGAATTAAGTTTCGATTACACCCTAAAATCGGGTTGTTCCACATCAAATAATGCAACATTGTTGATGAAATTAAATGGGATTTTACTTGATTAAAAACATCAATGGATAAACAAATCATCATTAAGCAAACCTGCGAATTTGTCAAAAACGAACTCGCAGAAGCAGAAGCAGGACACGATTGGAGCCATATTGAACGGGTTTGGAAAAACGTCAAGAAAATTGCTGCCAAAGAAAATGTCGATTTGTTTACGGTTGAACTTGCTGCATTATTGCACGACATTGCCGATTCCAAATTCCATGATGGCAATGAAAACATTGGACCTGAGAAAGCTTGTGCATTTTTAAGTTCTATAAATGTTGATTTTGAAATCATTGATCATGTGGAGCAAATCATCCGAAACATTTCTTTTAAAGGCGGAAACTTTTTACGTGATTTTGATTCTTTGGAATTGCAAGTGGTTCAAGATGCCGACCGTCTCGATGCTATGGGTGCCATTGGAATTGCGAGAACGTTTCATTACGGTGGTTATAAAAACCGGGAAATTTACAATGCTTCAATTCCTCCGCAATTGAATTTAACCAAGGAAGAATACAAAGCCAGCAAGTCGCCAACCATCAATCATTTTTACGAAAAACTACTTTTGCTTCGCGATCGAATGCACACCGAAACCGGGAAAGAACTGGCCAATCAACGACATCATTTCATGGAAGAATTTCTGCGGAATTTCTATGCCGAAGTAGAATAGAATCAGCCCTACATTTGCAACGTGCGTTACTTCTTTCACATTGGATATCACGGAATAAATTACCGAGGCTGGCAAAGACAACCCGGCGTTATTAGTGTGCAGGAAGTTTTGGAAACATCCTTAAGTAAAATCCTGAAAGAACCCATAACAGTTAATGGTTGCGGACGAACCGATGCTCAAGTGCATGCCTCACAATATTTCTTTCATTGCGATGTAAAATCGACCTGGGATTTTGATTTAAAATTTCGTCTAAA
>JBIPLZ010000046.1:0-10712 GCA_044369395.1 Flavobacteriales bacterium
TCTTTCATTTTCTCAAAAGACACAAGCGAAAAAAGTCTTAACCCTAAAAGAGAAGAACAGTTTAAAGCTCATTCGTGAAATAGAACATTTTGGTCGCAGTGAGTTAAAGTTAAAACTACATCATCATTTTTATACACAATGGCAAGTCATTGAACAGCAAAACACCTACCTCTACATTTCAAGGGCTGATAGTATTTTACTTCCAACTGGTGCCAATGCGTTTCAATTTTTCGGTACAGATACAATAGCAGCAAAATTAGTTGCAGATTCAATGACTCAGGCTGGTTTGGATGCTATGATTTATCGCACATCAGGAAATAGCGCAGTTCGCTTAACGCATCAACTTTTAAATTATCCTCAGGAAGCCATCATTTTTATTGTTCTTCATGAAATGGCTCATGTTCATAGTAACCAAAAGAAACTAAAAATCCCATACCCTTCCGAAGAAAGCTTTGGTGATTTCCTTGGAAATATTGCAGGTGAATACTTCGTTCGAAAATATCATCCTGAATTAATTCAAGCTTTTACAAAACAAAAAGAAACGCATGAATCACTCTATAAACTATTTGAAAATATGGAGAGAAATGCTCAGGGAGTTTCTAAATCAGTAAAAGTTTCAATATACTCTGCTGCACAAAAGCAATTAAATTCAATCATTCTTTCAGCAAATAAATTTCAACACGATCGTTTTGCATATCCAATGAATCATGCGTATATATTAAGAAATAGATATTATTATGCCTGGTATTTCGAATATAAATGTTTAAATTCTAAATTGAATAATTTAAGAGAAATGACTACTTTATATTCTCATATTCCGAATAATGAAATCGAGTTAAGAAAGATAATAAAATCATATTGTCCAATTAATTAATTTATTCTGATTCAACATATTTTCAAATCAAAACATAAATTATTTATTTAATTTATTTACTCAAAATAAAAATAACCCATAAAGAAACATTTTCAAAACTAGCTGCTCATGCACCAACATTAGTTCGTTTACCTGATATGAAATCGGGAGAACGAGATATGCTCGAAAAAAAGTATTTCAAAACAATCAATGAAGGAGCAAAATATATTTTAGCGAATTAATTGACAACTAATTTAGTTTATATCGATCACCAATTAACTGTCCTAATTCTTTCAAGAAATCGGAATTTGTATCTACACGCAATGAAGATACTGTTTGAACAGAATGAGCTGGATCAACTGTCATAATAATCATTCGAAGAGCGCTTTTACCAGGATACTTTTCAAAAATAGCCAATAGTTCATTTACAAATTTTTCCGAAATTTCGTGTTCTAAAACTTGCAAAGTAATTTGAGTGTATTTGTCTTTTAAATCGGCTAATACACCCATCGAATTAATTTCAATTTCCAAAGCATCTGGATCTCGGTAACTTTTTTTGGTGGACCAGTTCATATACATGATATTGCCCTGCTCTAAGTAATGTTTGAATTTTAAATATTTTTCTGAAAATAGAATAAATTCATGTGTACCAGAAAAATCCTCAATCACAAAACTCCCAAAAGGCTTCCCATTCTTAGTAATACGATGATTCGCTTGTTTTACAATTCCACCACTTTTATTTTCATTTTTATTTCTAAATCGCTCTAAATTATCGAGATCGACCACGGGAATAAAATTGAAGTTTTTCATTTCCATTCTATAATCATCGAGTGGATGTCCCGAGAGGTAAATTCCAACAACCTCTTTCTCTTTTTCGAGCATTTCCAAAACATGCCAAGGTTCAATCTTCGGTATATTAGGTTCTGGAATGGATATCTCATCCGATGAATCTCCAAAAAGACTATTGGCTGCATGATTTTTTCCTTCTTGAACACTCTGCCCAAAACGCACAACCGTTTCTAAAAACGCGGGTTTACCAATTGTTTCTGGAGTAAAGAAAACTGCACGATTGGAATCCACAAAATCATCAAATGCACCGGCAGTAGCCATGCGTTCCATCGTTGTTCTACTTACAGCGCGCAAATTAACTCGTTTAACAAAATCAAATATGCTTGAATAATTGCCTTTGCCTGAACGTTCAGTGATTAAACTTTCAACGGCTGCTTCCCCTACTCCCTTTACCGCTGCTAAGCCAAACCGAATTTGGCCCTTCATATTCACCGAGAACTTCAATTTCGACTCATTCACATCAGGCCCCAAAACAGTCAATCCCATACGTTTACACTCCTCCATGAAAAAGGTAATCTTATCCATGTTGCTCAAATTATTGGTCAGGTTGGCTGCCATGAATTCGGCCGGATAATGCGATTTTAAATAGGCTGTTTGGAATGCGACAAATGCATAACACGTTGAATGCGATTTGTTAAATGCATAGGCTGCAAAGGATTCCCAGTCAGACCAAATCTTTTCAAGTTTACTTGGATCCAATCCTTTATCATTGGCTCCTGCAATAAACTTCGGCTTTAATTCGTCCAGGGTTTGACGATCTTTCTTCCCCATCGCTTTACGCAGTTTATCGGCCATCCCTTTTGTAAATCCAGCCAACTTCTGTGAAAGCAACATCACCTGTTCCTGATAAACTGTAATACCGTAGGTTTCTTTCAAGAATTCTTCCATCTCCGGAACATCGTAACTCACCGCCTCAGTTCCATGTTTCCGTTTGATGTAATTGGGAATGTATTCCATCGGACCTGGTCTGTATAAAGCATTCATCGCAATCAAATCCTCGAACTTATCGGGTTTCAAATCACGCAAATGTTTCTTCATTCCATCCGACTCAAACTGAAATGTACCATTGGTTTCACCTCGCTGGTATAATTCATAGGTTTTCTGATCGTCCAAGGGAATATTATCAATGTCAATTTCAACACCATGGTTTTCTTTAATCAACTGTAATGCATCCCGAATAATCGTGAGCGTTTTCAATCCAAGAAAATCCATTTTAATTACACCCGCATCTTCAATGACAGAACCCTCGTATTGTGTCACCAATAAATCCGAATCTTTGGCAACTGCAACAGGAATTAAGTTCGTCAAATCGTCGGGCGCTATAATGATTCCCGCAGCATGCACTCCAGTGCTTCTTACAGATCCTTCTAATATCAGCGCTTCATGCAAAACTTGACTTTGCAAGGTGTCTTTGTCGGCATAAATCTCACGCAACTTTTTAACGCCTTCCATGTCATCACTTGAAATCCCTTCCTTTTCCTTTAAACCACCTGGACCATCAATGTTTGCTTTTATAACGCGATTTAATTTAATTCCAGCCTTTTCAGGAACCAATTTCGCTAATCCATTGGCATCTTGCAAAGGAAGATCAAGAACGCGCGCCACATCTTTTATACTCATCTTGGCGGCCATCGAACCATAGGTAATAATCTGGGCAACTTGATTCTTCCCATATTTATCGACTACGTAATCAATCACTTTTTGCCTTCCTTCATCATCAAAATCGGTATCAATATCGGGCATTGACGCACGTTCAGGATTTAAGAAACGCTCAAAAAGCAAATCGTACTTGATAGGATCAATATTCGTAATTCCGATGCAATAGGCAACTGCTGATCCCGCTGCCGATCCACGACCTGGGCCAATTAACACACCTAAATTCCGCCCTGCTTTTATGAAGTCGGCTACAATGAGAAAGTAACCTGCAAAACCCATTCGTTCAATAACTCCCAATTCGAAATTAAGCCGCTCTTCAACATGCGTTTCAAGCGCTCCGTAACGTTCCTGAGCACCTTCCATCGTGATATGGCGCAAATAAACCATCTCAGTAGGATACTCTTTGGGAAAAGGAAAATTGGGAAGTAAAATATCGCGTTTCAGATTTAACAATTCCACCTTATCAACAATTTCATTGGTATTGTCGATGGAAGCGGGAATATCTTGAAACAATTTATTCATTTCACTCTGCTTCTTGAAATAAAACTGATCATTGAAAAACGCAAAACGCTTGCCTTTCATGCCCGAATCATCGTCGCCAAAATCTTTGTTTGTCGGTGTAGATTTCTTCTCCCCAGTATTAATACAAAGCAAAATATCATGGGCATTTGAATCTTCACGTTCTACATAATGTGAATCGTTTGATGCAATGGTTTTCACATTGTATTTGGATGCAAAGCGAAGTAAAACTTCGTTAACCGTTTCTTGCTCAGGAATAGCATGGCGCTGAAATTCAACATAATAATCCTCGCCAAACAAATCAAGCCACCAACGAAAAACCTCTTCACCAGCTTCTTCTCCCTTTTTCAAAATGGTACGCGGCACTTCAGCTCCTAAACAACACGTTGTAGCAATTAATCCTTCATGATACTGTGCAATTAATTCTTTGTCTATTCGAGGATATTTCCCATACAATCCCTCTAAATAGCCTAGGGAACAGAGTTTCATCAGATTCTTATACCCTTGCGCATTTTTGGCTAGTAAAAGTTGATGATAACGAACATCCTTATCCTCTCTCGAAAATGCTCGCTTGTGCCGGTCATCCACCATATAAAATTCGCACCCTATAATCGGTTTTACCTTGAGCGAACCATCCTCGTTTTTATGCTTATACGCTTCAGCAACAAAGGAAAAAGCGCCAAACATATTCCCATGATCGGTAATAGCCATTCCAGGCATTTTATCTTCAATGGCCTTGGAATACAGCTTTTTAATATCTGCTGCACCATCGAGCAATGAGAATTGGGTATGAACGTGAAGGTGGGAAAAAGTTGGCATGTGCAAATATGAAAAATAGCGCGGTCAGAAAGAAGAAGAGAATATGAACAATGGAAAATAAACATGAACAATGTTGTTGAAAAATTGAGTGAGGCATTATTTATTATGATTCTTGGGCGCATGAACCGGGCTATTCGCTTTACTCCCAATTTTTTAAGAAAAAATTCGGGGTGTTCGCTTCTATCCCTTGCGCAGAGATTCAATTCATTCTGAACATCCGTTTATAAACGTATATAAATATTTAAAAAACGGCTATCTCAAAATCATTTGCGTTATTGCATCTGGGAAGGGGACATTGGGAATTCCCTATAAAACAAGTCCTCTAAATGCAAGTAAAAAATCAAAATACTTGCTTCTTTTTTTGAACAGGATTGTTAAAAAATCCCCATAATTACACAACGGACAATCCATATAAATTTCAAATCTAACACCTGGAGGGATTTGAGAATAACCTGCCTCGAACATGGACCGCAAAATCAAATTTCATCCATTTATAAACATATATAAACACTTAAAAAACGGTTATCTCAAAATCATTTGCGTTATTACATCCGGGAAGGGGATATTGGGAATATCCCTATAGATTCGATTCTCCAAACGCAAGAAAAAAATTCAAAATACCTGCTTCTTTTTTGAACAGGATTGTTAAAAAATCCCTATAATTAGACAAAGGACAATCCATAAAAATCTCAAATCTAACACCTGGGGGGATTTGAGAATAACCTGCCTCGAACATGGGCCGCAAAATCAAATTTCATCCATTTATAAACGTATATAAACACTTAAAAAACGGCTATCTCAAAATCATTTGCGTTATTACATCCGGGAAGGGGATATTGGGAATATCCCTATAGATTCGATTCTCCAAACGCAAGAAAAAAATTCAAAATACCTGCTTCTTTTTTGAACAGAATTGTTGGTAATTGCTATATTCAATTGTCTATGTTCATCTAACATCAAATTTTGATTATAATCCTTAAAAACAAAACGATTCAACTCATTTCCAAAAATGAATCTAGAATTTCATCATTCAACTATTTTAATTAAATCAGCTATTCAATCAGTTAAATAAATCCTGAACACAACAATAAATTCATCTGATTATTAGTTTCAAAAGAATAATTCCCCTTTGAAAATTACGCTAAAACTATTGATATGATAACTGTTCCTAATCCTTGTAATGAAAATTGGAATTCAATGACACCGCAAGATGAAGGAAGATTTTGTTCAAGTTGCCAACTTGTAGTTACCGATTTCACAAAAATGGATGACCAAGAAATAATTCACTATTTCAGAACGCATCAACATGAAAAAATTTGCGGACATTTTCGAAACGAGCAGCTTACGCGAATGAAAATTACCATTACACCTGCTCAATTGCAGAATTCAAATTGGTCAATCATTCAACAAATACGGATTGCGATTTTCCTCGTTTTCGCAAGCACTCTCTTCAGTTGTTCATCTTCCGATCCTAACAAACAAACCCCCGAAATTCTTATTCAACAATCGGATAGTGTGCTGGGAATTAAAGAAACAAAGCCAGATTCAATATCGAGCACAACAGGAGAAATAACAGCTCCATCTGAAGAAAAATCAAAAAAAACATCAAATAAAAGCAATATTAATTCTCATGAAATCAAAGGTGAAGTTGAACAGAACTATGAAATATATCATGAAACAACTGGTGCTCCACTCTTTGATATAGACAGCCTTGATTCAAAATAAATAATCTATTGATAACCGTTCTTTTCCTAGTACATTCGCCCTATGAAGTCAAAATTGGTGGTTTGTATTGGTGCTGCTTTGGTCGATGAAATTTTCATCAGCCAAAATCCCATTCATGTAGGTACTTCAAACCCTTCAATTTTTTCTAAAAGTGTTGGAGGTGTTGCTCGTAACATTGCGGGATTGTTAGCACAACTCAACCATCAAATTGAACTTATCACGCATTTGGGAATCGATTCGGAAGGAGATTGGATTATTGAAAAATGTCGTGAAGTTGGAATTGGATTAAAACATTCTTTGCAAAATGAAAAATCGAGTGGTCGCTTTTTTGCCTTGCTTCATCCCAATGGAGAACTTCACACTGGCGCATCATATTCAAACATCGAAACAGAAATAAGTCCTGAATTTCTTAACAACAAATCAGATTTTCTCCAATCTGCAGAATTGCTTGTTATCGATTGCAATTTGAGCAAAGGTACCATTGATTGGTTGCTCAATTTTTCCATTCAAAACAACATTCCTATCATCGTGGAGCCTGTTTCTTTGAGTAAATCGAAGAAAATGAAGGATGCCAATTGGAGCAATGTATTGCTATATACTCCCAACGATATGGAATTGGATGTATTGGATCATATTCAAAACAAAGAGAATCAGATTAACAACCTACTAAAACAAGGATTGAAAAATCTCTGGATTCGATCAGGCAAAGACGGGTCTACCATTTACAATAACGAAAATACTCTCGATTTAGCCGCTTCTCAAATCAACATAATTGACAGTACTGGCGCTGGAGATGCAGCTCTAGCGGGTTGGATCCATGGTTGGCTACTTAATTTTCCGAACGAAAAGTGTCTTCAATATGGACACACATTAGCCACAATGATCCTTCAAATTAAAGGAGCTGAACTCGAAAATTTAAATCGCGAATTGTTAGATTCGGAATTCAAAAAGTATCATTTACAATGAATCAATTATTAAACATTCATCCCGAAATTTCGGACGCATTAAAACAAGGACTACCAATCGTAGCGCTCGAATCGACGATTATTGCGCATGGAATGCCCTATCCACAGAACATTGAGACTGCTTTAGAAGTTGAAAAAATCGTTCGTGAAAATGGAGCTATTCCAGCAACAATAGCCATTTTGGATGGAAAATTATGCGTAGGATTAAATGCTCAACAACTCGAACTTTTGGGCAACACGAAGGATGTTTGGAAAGTGAGTCTGCGCGACATGCCTTATGTGGTAAGTCAGAAACTTCCCGGAGCGACTACGGTTGCGGCGACTATGCGCATTGCTTCGATGGTAGGGATTCATGTTTTTGTAACGGGTGGAATTGGCGGTGTGCATCGCGGCGCCGAAAACACCATGGACATATCTGCCGATCTTTTTGAAATGGCGCAAACCAATGTTGCCGTTGTTTCGGCAGGTGTGAAATCCATTCTTGATATTGGTCTAACACTAGAATATTTAGAAACTTCCGGAATTCCGGTTGTTACTTTTGGACAAGATGATTTTCCAGCATTTTACTCAAGAAAAAGCGGATTTAAAAGTCCTTTACGTCTCGATAGTGCAGAAGAAATTGCCAACCTCATGCATGTTAAATGGCAAATGGGATTAAATGGTTCTGTCTTGATTGCTAACCCAATAAAGCAAGAAGATGAAGTGCCTTTCGAAAAGATGGAAAGTTTTATTCACGATTGTCTCAAAGAAGCCGATAATCAAAAAATATCAGGAAAAAACATTACCCCTTTTTTACTAAAACGAATCGCAGAAATCACCGGTGGAGACAGTCTGAAATCGAACATCGAGCTCGTAAAAAACAATGCAGTTATGGGAGCGAAAATAGCGTTTCAAAAACAAATTAACTGTTAATCCGAAATTACTAATTCGTAATTGTTAATTCGTAATTAAATAAAACTACTCTACCACAATCATCTTCCTTCTTTCTAATCCAGTTGTTGAAATTACTATATACAGTCCACTTTTCAATCCTGTAATATCGATTGTTTCGGATTGCTTGAGTTTTATTTCCTTCACTATTTGTCCTAATTCGTTTATAATGGTATAGCTGCCCCCAAGCTGCCCTATCAAAACAAAAGTTCCTGAATTGGGATTGGGAAATAATGTAAAATGTTTCAGTTTAAATTGCTCTTCCATCAAATTATCATTCAATGTTGGAGAACAATCTATATAATTCAAAGTAAAGTCATTGGATATTACATTACTTGATGCGAACGTTCCATTGCTTATATTTTTCTGAAATACTCGAACATAATCAATGTCAAATGAACTTGGGAAAACACTTGTATTATCTGGAATATCGGCCCATCCGGCAACAGCATGATTCAACAACAAGAAGAAGGGTTTAGTAAATTCATCCGAGGTGTTATTCGCTGAAGAAATGACATGTTCATAGTACTGAATTCCATCCAGATAAATTCGAATTCGGGAACTATCCCATTCTGTCGAAAACGTATGATATAAAGCGGCATTGGAAACTAAATTACTGCCTTGTAAAGTATGTCCGCCATTATCCCAATGCACGGTTCCATAAAACTTATTTTCCGAATTGATATGTTCCATAATATCAATCTCTCCACAAGAGGGCCATGAAACTTCTTTGATATTTGCGCCTAACATCCAAAATGCGGGAAAAGAACCTCGGGTTTGTGGGACTTTCATTCTTCCTTCTACCCGACCGTATTTAAAACTGAATTTGTTTCGGGTAATTAATCGTCCCGATGAATAAGCATTTCCACCTTCATTTATCGCAATGAGGTGCAACTGACCATTGTTTACTTGAATATTCTCGGAGTTATTAGTATACGTTTGTAATTCTCCATTATTCGAATAAATTTCAGGCATCCATTTGGTTGTATCGTATACTGAACCCGAAAACTCATCAGCCCAAACCATATTCCATTGTTCACTCAAACACTGTTCGTTCGAAATCAATGTGCATGAAATAACAGAGGCTTCTGTCAAATCTTGGGATTGAAAAACCGATGAATTATCTCCAACATTTTGTCCATTCACAACCCATTGATATTGCGGATTTTGTCCGCCATTCGTAGCTATTGCATTAAATGAAAGTAAATCACCATAACATGGATCTACTGGGTTTTCTGGAGAATATTCAATGGAGACGCTTGCACTTACAATGGGTTTCACTTGCATAGCTATAGCATTGGATGAGAACATAGCAGACATATTGCAAAAATCCGCTCCGGTCATCACACATGAAACAAACTGTCCGTCAGTTAAGGAATTTGTAGAAAACACTTGACTATTATTTCCCACATTTACATTATCAACTTTCCATTGAAAAGCTGGAATGTTGGTTAAATTCGAAGTATTAGCAACAAAAACCACTTCAGCTCCAGAGCAAATTGGATTTACGTCAGAAACTAGTTCAATGGAAATGTTTGGATTTGGAAGCGGTATTTCTGGGGGACAAGCAATAGTGCATGCCCCCCAGATATATGCATTGAGAATGGTTGGTTCGGAAACATTTATAAATCGGTTTGTAAAGCCTGAATTCGTAACTGTACAAATACTTCCCTGTGCAAGACTTTCAGAGATGGACCAATTATCGGCCGAGAATTTATACTCATAAAAACCCGGATTTAAGAAAATAGTTGTCGACCAAATATTATCACCATCTGTATCAGAAAGTGCATTGCAGTTACCACACCAACTATTAAACGTACCGCTTAAATAAGGCGTTGTAAATTCAGCAACGGCATTCATGTTTACTTGAAATGTAACAGGAAATGAGGTGCAATTCGAACATTCCCCCCAACACACAATGGGCAAAACAGCCGTTCCCGTTACATTCAATGTGCGATTCGTAAATTGTCCAGTAGTATTGGTACAGGATGTTCCTGGAAGCAATGTTTCTTGAATATTCCATGCATCGGCCGCAAATTTATACTCGTAATACCCTGCATTTAATGCAATGGTTGTTTCCCAAACTCCATCTCCATTGGCATCAGTCATTGGATTGCAGTTGCCACACCAATTGTTAAACGTTGCATTCACTGTTGCTTGCGAAAAACTGGGTGCATTTTGCATATTGACCCGAAAGGTCACATTAAACGCAAACCCTGCTAAAGATGAAACAATTAAAAGAAGAAATACAATGTACTTGAGCATTGAAGATAAATATTATCAAATGTACATTAACTAATCTTTGTCTGGCTAAGCTCCAAATCCAATCATTAAACTATTAATTATTGTTCAGCTTAAAGTAAATTTCGTTGGGGTAAGTGTTTTGTCTAATTACA
>JBIPLZ010000352.1:0-2939 GCA_044369395.1 Flavobacteriales bacterium
GCATTCGGAACATAAGGCGATTGAATTGTTTTGTAAATAGTATCGCGGCAACCAAGTTCGGAAATTATAATAAGCGTTACGTTAACAGAGTCTACATCTCCTGAATTAACAGCTTGAATTGATCCTAATAAGGTATCACTCGCACTTGGAGGAGTAAAAACCCATTGCCAAATATCCAATGGATCGTTTGCAACTGCAGTTGAAGCATCATTATAAGTAATGATGGAGTTTAATGAGGAAATTATTGATGGATTCGTAGTAAAGTTTGCCGTTGGAAGATTTGTATATGGCGCATTGATAGTATCAGAACCTATACAGCCAAATGCATCTGTTACAAAAACACTTACGGTATACTTTTGATTATCACCACCCCACCAAAGAAGCGTGTCCGTTGAACTAATGGTATCGTTAGCATATACCCAACGATATTCATCAAAATTCTGAACAGTTAAAGCTATGCTATCGTAGCGACAAAATGGAACAAAATCAGCAATGATGGGATTCGGAGCTGAATTCGATATAACAAATGGCAATGATGTCCCTGCGCAACCATTCGAATCGACCACAGAAACCGTGTAAGTTCCAGCAGGTACAGTAACCTGATTGCTTGTACTTGTAGAACCAGACCATGAATAAGAAACATAATTTGAAGATGTTCCTATTGAGGCAGTTTCAATAAAACATGTATGGCCATCACCAGTTATTATTGGTGTAATGGCGGCTACCGATGTGATAGTAAATGAAGGAGATACGCCTGAGCAACCCGTTTCATCGGTAACTGTTACAGTATAATTTCCACCGCTTACGTTGACTGTGTCTAAAGTTGAAGTGTTTGACCACAAATAACTGATGAAAGGTTCAGTAGTGTAAAGTGGAGTAGTAGAAGTGTTACAAACAGTATCTTGCCCGAAGATTACAGGTTGGGGGTTAGCAATTGTTTCAATAATGAAAGGTAAAGACGAAGCTGTACAACCATTTAATGAAACAGTTACAGTAACTGTATCTGCTGAATTAACCGATATAGTTGGTGTTGTTTGGTTATTGGGATTCCAGTCATAAGTGTCGAACGCTCCACCGCCTACTGAGAGACTTGTAGAGGTTCCTTGGCAGATTAACGTATCGCCCAAAATAACAGGAACAGGAAAACTTGTACTTTCAATAACATTGAATATTAAATCGATGGTATAGCTCGCAGCAGGGGTTCCATCATCGGTTGCTGTAAAAGTTACTGTTTGGTAACCTAGATTGCTCAATGAACCCGTAAACGTACCCAAAACATTACACTGAGCACTTGGAACTGAAGGCAAAACCGTAAGACCCGGAACAGCGGTTGTAACTAATTCTGCTCCAACAGTCTGACCTGGTTCAACAGGAATAAAATTGAAATCCAAGGCATAATCGGATCCTACGCAAACCGTTATTGTGTCACATAAAGGTGCGCCAATAGCAATGGGTGCGATATTGTTTTGAGCACCGGGTTGCAAACAGGTATTGAAAAAGAAAATGGTATTATCTAGAAAACTCACTTGGTCGTTTGTGCCAAATGGACCATCGTAAGCAGTACCTGCTGCATCAAAACGACCTAATTGAATGTAGTCAACACCATCTCCTCGATTCACACCAACTGTAGCTGGTGTTCCTCCAAAACCATTTGTTCCACCAGAAGCTCCTCCTGTAGTCCATTGCATATCACCATAAATAAAGGCGATATTGGTTCCTGCAGGAAGCACTGGACTTATTCCGTTCGAAATAATTAACTGAAAGGTATTTCTCAAGTTTGCTTGTTGGTTAAAAACAGCAACTGTATCCCAAGAAACTATAGCATACTCTGGATAAACATCGTAACGAACTTGTCCTAAAGGATTGTTTTCATCTCCTGTATCCACATCACCCCAAAAGGGTGCAATCATTGCGGGAATGGTTGCATTTGGAAAAGCATTCGATGTAAAGGTTGTGTATGATGCATCGAATGTAATGTTTCCGTTATTATTGATGATAAAGCTGTTGTATGTAGTTCCGTAAAAACAGAAATCGAAAGGAATAGGCACTGAAAATTTGCCTGCAGGAGGAGAATCATCGAAATAAACATCTCCACCCCAAGGATCTTGAAAACCAACTGTTGATACATATCCACATGGAGGTGAAGTAAGTGTATCTGATCTATAAGCTGATTTATTAACTTTTGCGGGTGACAAAATTCCCGATTTAACTGGATGACTTATCACATAGGTTGCTTCTGGATTGAGCTGACCTTGAGCTTTTAAATTTCTATAAACTTCAGCGCTAATGGGTACTTTTTTGGTTACCTGAAATGGATCAGCTTTTTGGGCTTTAACTAGAGAAGATAAAGAAAAAAGGAATAAAAAGGCGATTGAACTTGCCAATTTAAACACCTTGAGAGATTGAAGTTGCATCATGTGTTTGTGAATTTCTTCTTATAAGTAAAGCAAAATTATCAATTTACTTGAATTAAGCCTTCATTTTTTTGATAGATTCGTGTTTTTTCCTGTTTGGAGTTATTAGAATGTATGAAATTTGGAAAGCTTTTTTAAAATTATCCTTTTGAAGAGGCATCATAGAATCGCATTTTAAAAATGAGAAACGCTTGTTTGATAACAAAACGAATTTGATTTGAAATTAATCCGAAAGAATACAAATGCTTTAGTGCATTTTTTAAATCTTTCTCATCCCTATATATTTCAAAAAGACTTTTGTGTAAGAATATTCTTTCTTGCCGATTCCTAATAAATAATTGTGATGCATCTTCTTGCGAATTCATTTTTCGAATAAAACGCTCAATCGTTTTACGAGCAACACAAGCAGCCTCATACATCCTTTTCATGCTCTTGCTCATACTACCTTCATGAAACCGAACAAGCGCATGTGTTCCTATGGAATTATCAAAATGGAAAATAACTTCTTGAAATGCACAACGACAC
>JBIPLZ010000353.1:0-2936 GCA_044369395.1 Flavobacteriales bacterium
CTGAATATCATTAAAACCGATTATTTTGAATTTCACAATGAATTCATGATCAAACTTAAATGTCGCTTTTGACTCATTAATTTGATATATTTGATGGTCCTAACTTGATTGTATGCAATCTATTTATAAATCGCTGTTTATTTCAGCAATCGTACTTTTAGTAAACCTAAATAGTTCTGCTCAGATTGTTAAGTTTATTAAGAATCCTTTAAACGTTAAGTACCGAGTTTATGTTACGAACAACCCCAAAGAAGCAACGCTATTTGTTTTCAAAGTAGATAAACCAGAAAAAGCAATAGCCAATGGCTTATGGTACATTGTAGAAAATCCTATATTGTTTAGCAATGCAACGAACTTATTCCAAGTAAATTCAGTTGAAGAAGCCGATTTAATAGTATACTACACAAAAGACCGAAAAAAGGCAGGAAGCATCAAAAAAAAGTAAGTTTTTCGCTTCAATAAAACGTTTAATTCTTGAGTAGCCATTTGCTAAAATCGAGTTATTTTATGCATTCATTCTAATATACTAAGTGCGAAAATGTTTCGTTGATGTTTTGGTGTTAATCAATTGTATGCTATGAAATACCTCCTTTTAATCGGACTACTGAGCATCTTGTTCAGCCTCGAATCTGTTGCTCAAAAGAAAGAATTGAAATATGCTTCAGATGTTGCCAACTTGAAGGAGCAGTTGAAAACAGATACTGTATTACGTTTCGAGTATGCCTGTGCATTAGAATTTCACAAGTATCTGAATGATTATCGCATGAGCCGCAAATTAAAACCACTTCGTTGGAACGATACCTTGTGGGTTGTGGCAATGAATCATGGATTTTATTTAAACGAGAATGACTTGTTTTCACACCAACAAATTGCTCGAAAATCTTTATTTTCTGGAGTTCAGCCTGGTAACAGATATAATTTTGTAGTTCAATCAAAGCAAAACATTGTAGGATATGGAGAGAACTTATTTATGATCTCTTTTTACAACCTAAATACTCCAGCAAACCATGCACTTGAAGCATTTAATGCTTGGAAAAAATCTCCAGGGCATAATAAAAACATGCTAAATAAATCATTCGACGAACATGGAACCGCAGTTGTTTCAGGCGAATCGAGTTTGATTTTCACCGATTTCTTTTTTATGAACACCCCCACTTTGAATGAGAGTAAACGTAGATTTAGCTTCAGATTTCATCGAAACAGAAGAAATGAATAAATACTTCTATATAGGAATTTGAATTATAATTAAACACGCTTCTTTACCAATAGATGCTTCTCCCAAAATTCCTTGCTTTCATTACTCGCTTCTTCCGATTGATTAGCATGCGGAAACGGGGGAGCATACTCACCAGGGAACAATGTTATAATTTCAAAAGCTGAATGATTTCCCTCCACGATAACGCAGAACTGGTTGGTTTCAGGCAGATCATCGACCCATGCAAAACGTGTTGAAATCCCATCTGGTGTTTCCAATTGAATGTCTGGATCTTTCAATGCATTTAAATCGGATAAAGCACAAGTTCCAACAGCAAATTCCGCTTTAAACAAATGGGCCTGTGTTTGATTTTCTTGCTGAATAATTTCATCGGGAATCATTGAATTTATGTAATTCACTAATTCCCCTGGGTCATTAAACACATTCGAATAAAAACAACTTCCCGCAACAGTCGATCCTTCAAAATGCTTTTTAACGTACTCAATCCGCTTAGGGCTTATTCGATACTTTGGGCTTTTTGAATCGTTTTTTAAGCTTTCTTTTGAAGTTATCATAGAGTAATGGGAACAAATACTGAACCAAAAAATTCAATGCAATGAGGACAACAATAGTCAATAAACTATAAAAACCAATTGGACTTAAACCTGATTTTTGCTGCACATTATTTATTCCCTCCAATATAGGCCCTACAGCATCAAATGCAGAAATAACCGAAATTAATGTCAAAAGAAAGGCCTGCTTTTTCTCTTGTTGTTCTTGAATACTTTGTGCAAGGTTTTTAAGGCGCTTTTCAAATTGCTCGATTTCATCTTCAATACCCAATGAAACTCGCATTTTAGCAAAAATCATATTTGGGAGAAAGTTGAATGAGATATGTTTAAAATTGAAATGATTTAAGAAATAATCAAATTTATCTCTGTATTTAACCGGATCGTTTAAGAATTGCGCATTATAACGAAATAGATTGTAACGCACATACAAGTTAAATATGTAGATTGAGAAATACGTGCGATTCCAGGTGTTGTAACTGATATAATTAGACTCTAAACTTTTTAAATTATTCGTGCCTATAACAGTAAACGAATCGAGCAAAGCCAATCCTTCGTAGTTATTGAAAGCACTTAATTTATTGTCCTGCATCAGCATATCGTAATACTCCGAAGATGGAGAATTAAAATCATTGTTTTGTATTGTTCCCAATCGGCTGCTTGTTCCTAATTCGAAAAGCAGATGATCGCGATTATAACTTCCAGGTTGTTCTGATATATCGATAATCGAGTACACTTTAAATTTCGAACCACTGTATTCGTCCGCCTCAATTTTATCACCTACAAGTGAAATTCCTGATAGTACATGGTCTGTAATCCATTTATGGAATTCGAATTCTCCTTTTGAAGTGAAAATTTTAGTATTAAATGAACGAAGCTGATTGGTTAAATCGGAAGCCATTCCTATGGTATTTTCAACCAATTCGACCGAAATAGAGAAGATACCTATTCCATCAGGAAATAAAAACAATTCTTGTTCATTGGTTACAAATGGAAGTTCTATGAAATTCCCCTGATGATCTCTTTTCTTTAAAGTTTCTTGGAATTTCTTCTTCCGACTAAATGGTTTAATAGCTTTTTTCTCAACACCAACAGGCTGATTATCATCTCCCTCGCCAGTTAACATCAAACCACGAAACTCTTTGTAATAGGTATTTTTATAACTTTTTCGA
>JBIPLZ010000047.1:0-10683 GCA_044369395.1 Flavobacteriales bacterium
AGGGATTGCTTTCAGTGATAATGACAACTTTGCAACATCTCCCGGAGTATTTGATGCGAATCACGCTGGAACGGCAAATGCTTTTACCGGTCCAACTTTATGGTCGAGTGATCCGCAAATCTATGCACAACCGAGTGGCGGAAACGGTTCACACATCGATATGTTACATGAAAGTCCCAATAGCCAAGGAATTTGCTGGGAAAAGGACAATACTTTTTGGTTGTTTGATGGCTTTAACAACGACATTGTACGTTACGATTTTGTAAACGACCATAATCCGGGTTTTAGCGATCATTCCGATGCCATAGTTCGTCGTTACAGCGATACCGAAGTTTTGCGCGATTTAAATGGAACGGTAAGTCACATGGCTTTCGACGATACCAAAACTTGGTTGTATGTTGTGGATAATGGCAATCAGCGTGTTTTTAGAATGAATATTACAACCGGAAATACATCAACTACGGCACCAGCTTATGGCCCACACGAAGGCATGGCCGAATATGTTTCCATTTCAGGTTATACATGGGAAAATGTGGTTGTTTCGGGTTTGCAAGATCCTGCTGGAATTGCCATCGATGGAAACATAATGGTCGTAACAGATCATCAAACCAATGAGGTTATTTTCTATGACTTATCAAATATTCCAGCCACTGAAGTTCGTCGTGTCAGCGCCAATACTCAAGGAATTATGGGTATTGCAATTGGCCCCGATGGATTGTTGTATTATGTGGATAATGCTGGAAACAAAGTCATTCGTCTTAATCCTGCCGAAAATCCATTATCAATCGCAGAGAATCTCAAAAATGACATCCAACTATTCCCGAACCCGTCTAAAGGTCTTTTAGGATTTACTTCCAATACAATTTCAGAAAAGCTAACTATTGAAATCTATACGTTGGAAGGGAAGAAGTTAAGCGATTTGGAAACAGAATCGGGTAAATTAACCAACACAGGACTTCCCGCAGGATGTTATATTTTAAAATTGCTTAATAAGCAAGGTGCGGAATTGAAACGGATGACCTGGATTGTAAATTAACTATTGACGCTTCATAGGATCATTTCCCATTAATACAAATTGCAGCAAATTGGCTCCCATTTTCAATGCTTTTTGTCTAGATGCATCCGAATCTTTGTGAACGGAAAAATCTTCCCAGCCATCGCCCAAATCGCATTCGTAAGTATATAATACCACCATGCGACCTTCCCAAAACATGCCGAATCCTTGTGGAGCAGTACCATCGTGTTCGTGAATCTTTGGAAGTCCATTCGGGAAATCGTATTTCTGATGGAAAATAGGATGGGAGGGAGGAAGTTCAATCAATTCCAATTCAGGGAAAATACGTTTCAATTGTGGGCGAATAAACGGATCCATTCCGTAATTATCATCCACATGTAAAAAGCCACCACCGATAAGATAATTGCGTAAATTTTCACTTTCGCTCGGACTAAAAATTACGTTTCCGTGACCGGTCATATGAACAAAAGGTAAATTGAAGATTTCCGGATTGCCCGCATCAATTGTAACAGCTTCTGGAGCAATGCTGGTTCCAATATTCTTATTGGCAAATTCAATTAAATTAGGCAATGAAGTTGGGTTTGCATACCAATCGCCACCTCCATTATACTTGAGTAAACCAATGCTGAATGTTCCTTGCGCCTGAGTAATAGTTGCAAAAAGTAATAAAGCAACGATTATAAAGTTTCTATTACGTAATTCCATGATAGGCAAATGTCGGAAATTTTCAGGGAGAATACACTTTATGAAATGTTCTGTTTGATTTAAAGGATTTAAGAAATCAATAAACTAGTCATCCTTAACGAGCCCATCACGGGATCATCATTGAAAAATTCAAGGGAGTCGCTTTCATTTGCTATAGCTGTTGCGTATAGTAATGGCAAGTAATGTTCGGTTGATGGAACAGCCAGCATAGCTGAACTAGTCAATGATTTATAATCGCTTAATAAATCGAAATCACGATTTACAATGGTCGATTTTACCTTGTTGTTAAATTCGATTGCCCAATCGTAAGCACTTGTTGGATTCTGCCAATTGATGAGTCCCAGATTATGGACAATATTACCGCTGCCCAAAATCAGTACGCCACGTTTACGAAGTTCAGACAATTCTTTTGCTAATTCGGCATGTTCGCGTGGCGATTTATTGATATCTAAACTCAATTGAATAATGGGAATATCGGCCAAAGGAAACATGGGTTTCAATACACTCCAGGCACCATGGTCTAGTCCCCATTCAAAGTCTTTTTCTACACCGGTTCGATGGATCATTTTTCCGAGTTCCTCTGCTAATTCTGGATTTCCGGGTGCTGGATACTGCACGTCGAACAATGCCTGAGGAAAACCACCAAAGTCGTGAATCGTCTTCGGTTTAGGCATAGCAGTTACTTTGGTGCCGCGCGTTTCCCAGTGTGCCGAAATGCACACGATGGCTTTCGGTCGAGGTAAATTGGCTCCCATCTTTTGCCATGATTCACTGTATTTATTCTGTTCGATGGCATTCATCGGGTTTCCATGTCCAATGAATAAAACAGGCATCCGTTCCGATGATATCGGTCCCATAGCCAAGTTTTGAAGTGATGTCAAACTAGCTCCCATAATTCCCAAACTAGAAGCATGTATAAAATGCCTGCGTTTCATGTGTGTAAATCTCGGAATTTAAACGACCATTTTACATGCTTTGCCCATTGTTTTTTGGCATCTTTGCAAATCATTCGCAAAAGATATGGCAAGGATACTCTCGGTTGATTTTGGAACAAAGCGCATAGGAATAGCCGTTACGGATCCAATGCAAATGATTGCCAATCCTTTAAAGACACTAACAAATGATGAGGCTTTGCCATTCATTAAAAGTTATGTGTTAAAAGAGAACGTTGAAACCATTGTGATTGGCGAACCCAAACATTTGGATGGTACGAGCAGTGGTCCTCAAGAGTCTTTGATGAATTTTGTTCGAGCCCTTGAAAAGGCTTTTCCAACCATTAAAGTAGTTCGTGTGGATGAGCGATTTACAAGTAAGTTGGCATTCAATGCTTTGATTGAAGGCGGTGCAAGCAAGAAGCAGCGTCAAGATAAATCGCTATTAGATAGTATGAGTGCTGTAATAATTTTACAAAGTTATTTGGAGCAAAAAACATTCGGAAATTTGTAATTTTGCAGCATGATTTTACCTATTGTCGCTTACGGAACGCCCGTATTAAAGCAGAAAGCAGCCTTTATTGATGCCGAACATCCTGGTTTAAATGAACTCATTTCCAACATGTACGATACAATGTATCATGCGCCGGGTGTTGGATTAGCAGCTCCTCAAGTGGCTCATTCTATCCGACTATTTATTATTGATGTTTCTCCTTTTGCAGATGATTATCCTGAGCTTGCCGGTATAAAGAAAACGTTTATCAATGCCGAAATTATTGAGGAATCGGGTGTTGAATGGAAATTCAATGAAGGGTGTTTGAGTATACCTTCAATCCGAGAGGACATAGAACGAAAGCCCGTTATTCGCATGAAATACCAAGATGAAGATTTCAATTATTTTGAAGAAACTTTTGACGGTATTTTGGCGCGTGTTATCCAACATGAATACGATCATATTGAAGGAATGCTTTTTACGGATCGATTAAGTCAGTTAAGACGTACTTTATTACGTGGAAAACTTCAAGATGTATCAAAAGGTAAGGTGAAAATTGACTACAAAATGAAATTCCCACAAATTAGAAGAAAATAGTTTTTAGTTTGCTATTTTTACATTGTTCTAAATTGAAAATCGAACTATTGCTCATGAAATTAGCCCACTTAGTACCCAGTTTTTTATTTTTAGGATTGATACTTTTTTCTTCATGCTCTGATGCGAGAAAGGAAAAGCTAGATAAGATTACTTCACTCGAAACAAAACTAAAACAAGACTCATTAAAAGTGCGCGATGAAGTTGCAGCATACAATCTTCAAGTTGCATACACCGATTTTGCGGAAAGTTATCCGAAGGATACCTTAGCTCCTGCTTATTTATTTAAAGCCGCAAATTTGAGTATGAGTATGAATTGGGGGAAGTCATCGATTGATATAATAAATAAATTTACCGAAGCATATCCTGACGACAAGCGTATTCCTGAAGCATTGTTTTACAAAGCATTTGTATACGACAATCAATTAAACGATGATGCTAAAGCAGGCGAGTGTTACCGAAATTTTATAAAACGATTTCCGAGTCATGCATTTGCAGCAAGTGCTGAAGCTTCCATCAAAAATTTGGGGAAAACCGACGAAGAGCTTATCCGTGAATTTGAGCGAATGAATGCAGATTCATCTAAGGCAGCAATCCAATAAATCTTTACAAGGGATATCGAGCAATAGATCCTTCCGAATGATTGGAAAATAATCCAGCTTTATATTTAAAGTAACCAGTCATGGCAATCATTGCTGCATTGTCGGTGCAAAATTCAAATGCAGGAATATAGGTTTGATATCCTTTATCACGTAAGTCAATAAAGGCATTTCTTAAACCACTATTTGCAGAAACTCCTCCAGCTAGAGCTAGGTTTTTTATTCCAGTTGCATCAGAAGCAAGTAAAAGTTTGCGCATTAGAATTTTCACCAAAGTATACTGCAAAGAGGCACATAAATCGGCTGTATTCTTTTCAAGAAACGAGTCGTCCATTTTCATTTCATCGCGTATCAAATACAAAAATGACGTTTTAATACCACTGAAACTAAAATCAAATCCATCGGCCTTGGGTTCTGGAAATATAAAACGATGAGGATTTCCTGTTTGTGCAAGTTGATCAACCAGTGGACCACCTGGATAAGCTAGACCAAGTATTTTAGCTGCTTTGTCGAAAGCTTCTCCAACAGCATCATCGCGGGTTTCTCCCAAAACATGCATAGTCAAATGATCATCAACACGAACAATTTGTGTATGTCCACCCGAAACCGTTAAGCATAAAAATGGAAATTGGGGAATTGGGGCATCCGTTTGAATAAAATGAGCCAAAATATGCGCTTGCATGTGATTGACTTCGATGAGTGGAATGTTTAATCCACTGGCTAAACCTTTTGCAAATGAGCCACCTACAAGTAAACTGCCTAATAATCCGGGGCCTCGCGTATAAGCAATGGCATGTAGCTGATGTTTGCTTATTTTTGCGAGTCGAAGCGCTTCATCCACAACCGGAACGATGTGCTGCTGATGTGCTCTGGATGCCAACTCCGGAACTACGCCGCCCCAATTGCGATGTACTTCTTGTCCAGCTACAACATTGGCAAGCATTTTGTCACCGACCAAAACAGATGCAGCTGTATCGTCGCACGAAGATTCAATTCCTAAAATATATACAGCTTGTTCGCTCATTTAAATTCTATTACTCATTAAACTACTGCGCAAAATAACGGGAATTTTTTTGCTCTCTGTGATTCTTATGCTCACAGGATGTTTGGTCTTGTTCCAAAGTGGACGATTTCAAACCTGGCTGGCAAAAGAAGTGGCATCCCGCATTAGCATGGCAATTGGGGCAAAGGTAGATATTCGAGCAGTTAAAATCCGTTTTTTTGATCGGGCTGTTTTAGAAGGGTTTTATGTGGAAGATCTTCATAAAGACACCTTGCTTTACGTCGATTTTATTGAAGCCAATTTCGATGAAGTGTATTTGGGTTTCAAACATTTCGATTTTGATCATGTGACTCTTCGGAATGGTCAATTCAATGTGCGTCAATTTGATGGAGAAGATGATTTAAACATTCAGTTCATTTTGGATGCGATAAATGGTCCTCGCAATACCACAAAAAAAGTAAAGTCGAAACCACCCGAGTTATTCTTTTGGGATGTTGATATTGAAAATGTTGATTTTACTTACGAATTCCGTGATACCATTCCAGATACTGGGTTTGGGATGAACTACGACCATATTCGGATTCGAGATATCAGTGCTAATCTGAAGAATTTTTTAATCATTGACGATTCTTTATCAGGCAAAATAAATCACATGAAATTGACCGAAGCGAGCGGTTTCAAGGTAAATGACTTCTCTTCCGATTTTACGATTGCCTATACCATGATGGATTTTTCGAATCTGCATGTCCAAACACCTTTAAGTTCGCTCGATGGAAAAGTACATTTCGAATATGATGAATACGACGATTTAAGCGACTTTATTGAGAAAGTTCAAATGCGTGGTAAAATCCGAAAGTCTACTATCAACTTGAATGAAATTGCCGTTTTTGCCCCAGAGTTGAGAGGATTGAATCAGCAAATTGGATATTCTGGTGGTTTCAAGGGGACTGTCGATCATCTTACCGGATTTAATACTTTGCTTAGTTTTGGAAAGGAAAGTCATTTTATTGGAGGATTTAAAATGGATGGCTTGCCGGATACCGATAAAATGGCATTCGATTATCATGTAGTTGAAATGCAGACCAGTAGAGCTGATTTGCAAACTCTTGAAATGTATCCATTTTACAATAAAACGAAAATTGTTGTTCCTGAAATGTTCGAAAAAGCAGGTGTGGTAACGTATCGTGGAGCTTTGTCTGGAACCTTAGATAATGTGGTTGTGCTTGGTAAAGTTTCGACCGATTTGGGTGAGCTCGATGCCGATTTGCACCTATGGTACCTGAATGATTTTCAACAATATGCTTACGAAGGGAAATTTGGTACGGCCAATTTCATGTTGGGCGATTTGCTTGGATTAAAACCCAGAATCGGAAATTTGGCCTTTTCAACTGAAATAAAAGGACAGGGTTTTAACGAAGATCAACTTAAAGCATCCATTACTGGAATCATTCCATTTATTGAGCTAAATGGTTATTCCTATTCAAATATTGCTTTGAATGGTCTTGTAAACGGAAAAACATATGATGGGAAATTATCCATAAATGACCCCAATGTTTTATTGGATTTTTCTGGATTAATTGATTTAACGAAAGAGCATCCCGAATTCGATTTTAAAGCAGATGTAGACCGCATCAATTTAACAGCATTAAAACTCATCAAACGTGATTCAGCACTCGTCGTTTCAACACAAATCACAAGCAATTTTACAGGTAAATCGATTGATCAAATAGAGGGGCAAATAGAATTAGCCGAATCCTCTGTTCAATATGGATCTCAGAAATTTCATGTAGACGATATTTTACTTGAAGCGAAAGGTGAGCCGGATGCCAAGTCAATTCATGTCTATTCCGATATTTTGGATGCTTCTGTTCAAGGCAGTTTTCGTATGGCAAGTTTGCCCGACGCAATTTCGAATGTGTTAAACAGTTTTCTTCCAAGTTATACGGCTATTCAGATTAATCCCAATCAACCGTTTGATCAAAACTTTATGTATGATTTAACGGTAAAAGATTTACGATTGCCTTCTAAACTCTTTTTTCCAGATATTGAAATTGGAAAAGGGACTAAACTTACAGGTGATTTTCAATCTATTGGCAATCAATTGCATATGGAAATCACTTCACCAGAAGTTAACATTTCGGGTGTTCGATTTGAAGATATAAAATCGCAAGCCGATGCTAAGAATAATCGATTGAAATTTGATATTTTATCCCAGAAAATGTTTATTACGGATAGTATCCAAGTTAATTTTATTAGCATTAGTTCGGATGCAGTAACCGATAGTTTAGGTTTGAAAATTAATTGGGCATCCCGAAAAAGTTTAGATGCCGCCGATGCACAAATCAACGCAAATGCACATTTCGAAGGTTCGAAAATTAACATGCAAATCCTTCCATCACTTATTCTCATAGAGGATACTTTATGGCAAGTAAATGCGGAGAATTCGATTACTATTGATACTGGATTAGTAGAATTCAATAATCTTTCGTTTACCCATCAAAACGAATTTATCCGCATTGATGGTAAAGTAAGTGAACGTGATGCAGATGAACTTGATGTGATTTTAGACAATTTCCAATTGCGGAATTTAAATCCATTTATTTCTGAGTCGGATATTAAATTTGAAGGTTCCACGCGAGGTATCATATCCTTTGCCGATTTGATGGGTAAGCCATTTTTTAAGAGCAATCTTGATCTGAAAAATATATACGTAAATGGCGATTTTATTGGAGATGGATCAATTACCAGTAAATGGGAACCTAAAACGGAACGTATTTTATTGGATGGTCAAATAAAAAATTCATCGGTTCCAAAACTTGCATTTAACGGGTATTTTATTCCATCGAAATCGACAAATAATATCGATTTAAATCTAATAATGAATAATATCCAACTGTCATTATTTAAGAAATATGTGGATGATATATTTTCAGATGTTACAGGCTTAGCCGATGGTAATATTCATCTTACCGGTTCTTTAAACGAACCAATTACCAATGGGACAGTCAATTTAAAACGAACCGCTGTTACGATTGGACTTTTGAATACTCGCTATTTCTTTGCGCATGAATTCATGATAAATAAGAATACTATTCAAGCGAAAAACATTCAATTAACCGACGAAAATTCAAATACAGGAAAATTGGATTTTAAAATAACACACACCAATTATGATGATTTTTATCTTAATGTTTTCTTAAAAGCGAATTCGCTATTGGCATTGAATACCAATGAAAGTCAAAGTGATTTATTTTATGGAAAAGCCAATGCCACAGGAACATTCCGTGCATCAGGACCGCTCGATAATATAGTCATGGATATTAATGCGAAAACCGAACGCGGCACAGTGTTTTATTTACCATTAACGGGAACGAGCGATGTAAGTCAGCAAGATTTTATTACGTTCGAAAAGAAAGGCACTACACAAGCGTTAAATAAACTGAGTTCTCGGAAAGTCACTAGTAAAGGATATGAATTAAACTTCAATTTGGAAGTTACCCCTGATGCTGAAGCTTTTCTTTTGTTTGATCCTAAAGTTGGAGATATTATCAAAGGAAATGGTAGCGCGAATTTAAGAATGGAAGTTACTGAAGCTGGCGATTTTAATATTTATGGTGATTATGTAATAGACAAAGGAGATTATTTATTTACACTTCAAAATGTAATTAATAAAAAGTTTGTGGTTCAAAAAGGTGGAACCATCAGTTTTAAAGGTGATCCATACGATGCAGATATTAATCTTTCTGCCATCTATAAAGTTCGTACATCACTCTATGAATTGGTGAAAAATATTGATTCGAGCGCTGCTGTTAAACGTACAATTGATGTAAATGCAATAATGAATTTGAGTGATAAGTTGATGAAGCCTCAAATTACATTTGATATTACCTTACCTAATGCCGACGATAACACAATAAATTTGTTTAAGTCGCAAATTTACAGTGAAGATGAGCTCAATAAACAGATGTTTTCATTGGTAATGTTTCGCAGTTTTATGCCAAACCAAGGTGGCGCATCCGAGACTACGGGAATCAATGGAGTGGGTTCAAATGCGAGTGAATTATTGTCGAGTCAATTAAGCAATATGCTTTCCCAATTAAGTGACGATGTGAATATTGGCGTGAATTACGTTCAGGGTGGAGCTACCGCCAAAGACAATGTGAGTGTGAATCTACAAACACAATTATTCAACGATCGTGTGAGTATTGATGGAAATGTTGGTACAGCCAATAATGCAACAACAACTCAAAATACGACCAATATGGTGGGTGAATTTAATGTTGAAGTAAAATTAACTGACGATGGAATGGTGCGTATTCGTGTTTTTAATCGTTCTAATCAATATTTGTTATTGAGCAACGACGTGCCTTATACACAAGGTGTTGGTTTATTTTACAGAAGGGAATTTGAAAATGCCTCTGATTTATTTAAAAAGAAAAAGTAGTAGTACATTAAATCCGTTTGCTGTTTAAAAATAATTTTTGGTATTCGTTTAAAGCTTCTTCGATAATCGCAACAGCTTCTGTTTTGCCAAGTAATTGAGGGATAACAACAGGATTTAGATTTCCTTGCTTTTTATAATCTTCAAAAAAACGACGAATTTCATTCAAAATAAATTCAGGGAATTGATCAAGGTTCTCGATGTGATTTACTGCAATATCGGTGCTTGCAACAGCAATAATTTTGTCATCCATTTCCTCTTTATCGAGCATGCGCAAAACGCCAATTATCTTGGCATTAACGAGAGTTAAAGGCGGTAAATCGATCTGGCTAAACACCAAGATATCTAATGGGTCATGATCGCCTGCATAGGTTTGTGGAATAAAACCATAATTGATAGGGTAGTGCAGTGCTGTAGTTAAAACACGATCGAGTTTCAGAAATCCACTTTGTTTATCAATTTCATATTTTGCTTTACAACCTCGAGGAATCTCAATGATGGCTTGAACAGTATGAGGTAATTCTTTTCCGGGTGATAAGTCGTGCCAAGGATGCATAATTCGTGTTTAATTGTAGGTTATATTTTTCGTTTATTTTGAATGGAATATTTTGATTCTATTTACAATCAATGATTTATCGGGTTTCATCATGCTGTTTTGAACAGAGAAGTTTTGTTAAGTTGATAATCAAACCAACGATAGATAACTTAGACTATTCCTTTAAAGAAAATTCGAATAAAGATTTTTAATTATAAATAAACGCTAATAGATCTATCAAAATGTGAAGAGACTCGCTCCATAACATTTCGCAATCTAAGTATTTATCTCTTTGTTTTAAGAGATCATTTTTTGCTAAATTTCGAAAAAAAAGGATGGACGTTTTTGCATTAATTGCATCCATAT
>JBIPLZ010000354.1:0-2921 GCA_044369395.1 Flavobacteriales bacterium
ATCTTGACGAATCGAATTTCAAAAAAATAATGCTTGAACGGGCATTTAATAAATATGCCGAGTAAAAGAAAATAAAAAATAAAATGATTATAAAAAAACTCATAAGCCGCAAAGCAATTTATTCTAAAAGAGAAAATAAAACCAAAAGACTGAATTAAATCATAATAAAGATATTAAAACCTGTTTTTTTTTTAAAAATTAATTACACCTCAAAGCATAATTAAAGAGGTGATTTTTTTGGTTGAAAATCAAATCGCTTTTCACAATTATTTATGCTTAAGCAATGATTAAAACATTCTTTTGTGCAGGAAAAAAAATAGTATAAAATACTGAAATATTAATAGTTGAATATCAAATAACACATCATTAATTTACTTAAAAAAATCTTTTTTAAATTTAATACAGATATCAGAAAACGGACATTAAGCACAAATTCAAATTTAAATTAAAAGCATATTATTATATCTCATAGAAGCTATAATAATCCTTCATGGTTAGATAACTCAAGGAGATTTAATAATTATTTTTGAAGCGCATAATTGAAACTAAATACCCTCATCAAGAATCAATAATTTATTCATTAAAGAATGAAGCCATCCGCTATGAGCATTTATAAACTTTTAATCGTCTTAAATCTTTTTATATGGGGGACTGGGAATTTCGTTTTTGGACAATGGTCAAAAAAATGCGCCGAAGGAGGTTCCATAAATTGTGTTATTAGAGGCGGGAGTAATTTATTTGCTGGAACATTGGGTGGAGTTTATAAAAGTATCGACAATGGTGAAAACTGGGAATTATCCAATGAAGGCATCAGTAAAATTGATATTCGATGTATGTTGGTTACTAATTCTAAAATATTTGCAGGTGGCGGAGGAGGGATTTATTCTAGTAGTGATGGCGGCTCAAATTGGAGCTTGTCAGGACTTCCAAATCAGCGCATCTATGATATGATTGAATCACAGGGGGCCCTATTTGCAGGAAGTGGTAATGGAGGAATTTTCAAAAGCACTGATGAAGGGGAAACATGGAATTATGTATCACTAATAGAGTATGACATCCGCTCTTTGTTTGTTTCAGGCAACACGCTTGTTGCAGGTGTTGTTGGGCCGTATTCTCTTTTTTATTCAACAGACAATGGCATAACTTGGGAACAATCCCTTGCTCCTTATTCGAACATCGTATCATTTGCTATTTCGGGAAGCGATATTTTTGCTGCATCCACTGAGGGTATTATCAAAAGTTCAGACAATGGTGTTAACTGGAACCTATCTTCGTCGGGCATGCAAAGTCTAACAACGGAAGCAATTTCAGCTTACGAGGGCAATCTTTATGCGGGTTCCTATGGAAGCGGCATCTTTTTCAGCAATAATAATGGTGCTAACTGGACACCAATCAACAACGGCATATCAAACAAGTATGTGTTAGATATCTTTGCTGGTGAAGGCCAAATATTCCTTGGCACCTTCGGTGGAGGAATTTACAATTCAACGAATAATGGGGCCAACTGGTCAAAATCCAATAAAGGCTATTGTGGCCAAGCGATTGTAGATTTTGGCGTAACAAATTCGGCTCTTTTTGCAGCAACACCCAATGGAGTTTACAAAAGTTCCGATCAAGGGGAAAACTGGATTGAGTCGAATAATGGATTGACGAATTCTATAGGAAATACTCCCAATGTTTTCTCAATTACAACATCAAGTGAAATCATTTATGCAGGAACAGAAAACAATGGTGTTTATAAAAGCATAGATAATGGTGCGAATTGGACTGCAATAAACAATGGGTTATTAATGGGGGGAGAACAGAATGTTATTTCCATGACGGCTTCTGGATCAACACTATTTGCTGGAACATATGGATGGGGAATTTATCGAAGCACCGATGGAGGGAATAATTGGACACAAACCATAACAGGCCTTGCTCATCAAGTTGTTGAGTCGATTGTATTTTTGGGAACCGACGTATACTGCTCTCATTGGAATGGTATATCAAAAAGCACAGATAATGGTAACACTTGGGTTTCGATTAATACTATTGCAACGGGTGTATACCAACTTTCTGTTGTAGGCAATACAATTTATGCAGGTGGATGGGGCTCAATTGGTGTTATTAAAAGTAATGACGGAGGACAAACCTGGACTTCAGTAAACAATGGCATAAGCGATCTAAACATTCGATCGTTAGTTGCGAATGAAAATATACTTGTGGCAGGAACCCAATCGGGTGCATTTATCAGCACCGATGAAGGAGCAAGCTGGACTTTATTTAATGATGGATTTACAAATCCTACTCCCGATATTCAATCATTAATTATTAAAAATAACGATTTATTTGCCGGTAGTTTATATCAGAGTGTTTGGAAAAGGAGTGACTTGCAAATCGAGGTTTCATCTATAAATGACCTAAAAAATTCAACACCCTATGCCATTGAATTGAATCCTAATTATCCTAATCCGACTTTTGGCAATACCAGCATTAGTTTTGAAATGCGCGAATCGGGAGAGGTAAGTTTAAAAGTTTATAATCTTATTGGTGATGAAATAGTTTGTCTTGCAGACGGCTTTAAACCTGCCGGAAAGTATATATTACAATTTAATACAAGCTATTTGGCTGCTGGCGTATACATCTATACATTGACATCAAAAAACGCGCGTGTTTCGAAACGGATGAATGTAATGAAGTAATCAATTTGAAAATTGGCATTTTGTTTTAGCATTTCAATCAATGCTCATTAATAAACAGAAAGTTAAGCAAAGACACAATTAAAATAGATCGAAATCAGGACACAATTTTATTGATGTTAATAATGCAAAGATTACGTCATGCGAATCTTGTATGACTCGGAATTGTTATAAATAGGAAAGGCTGCTCAAATTGAGCAGCCTTTCCTATTTATCGAATTTCGATTAGTGAGCAATAAC
>JBIPLZ010000356.1:0-2917 GCA_044369395.1 Flavobacteriales bacterium
CATCTTCTCAACAGGCGAAAGCTTGTTCGATGAACTTTCTAAAAATCAACGCAATTTTTCCGGAAATATCAACCCACATGCTCCTTATTCAGTTTCCAATCCTCTAATGGAATTGATTTCTAAACATGTTATTGCAAGCAATGGTGTTTTCAGTATTCATAATCAGGAAACACAATCAGAAGATGATTTTTTCAAACTTGGAGAAGGAATCATGGTTAATCGAATGAAAAAAATGGGCATCGATTTGAGTTCGTTCTCACCTACTGGAAAATCTTCCATTCAATCTCTATTGAATCCGATGAGTTCGCAGAATAAAGTGCTACTCGTTCATAATACATTCTCCAGCGAATCTGATATTATTGCCGCAGAAGCAATCCTCGAAAATGTGTATTGGTGTTTTTGTCCTTCAGCGAATCTATATATCGAAAACCGTCTTCCATCCATTGAACTATTTCGAAAAAACACAAACAAACTTGTCATAGGAACCGATAGTTTGGCCTCCAATCATCAACTCGATTTAATTCGAGAAATGTATGTGCTTCAATCATATTTTAATGATTTAACCTGTGAAGAACTCATTGAATGGGGCACAATTCGAGGTGCTGAAATACTCGGATTTGATAATGATTTAGGTAGTTTCAGTGTAGGAAAAAAACCTGGCTGTGTGTTAATCAAACATGTTGACAAAAAAAGGGCAAAGTTTCTACCCGAAAGCTATGCGCTAATGATTTGATTGATTATACTTGCTTCTTGACTTTATTCTAAATTTTGTAGAGTAGGTTAAAAAATCAAATGGAGGATAATCAACTTATTTTCAGCTTTTACAGGCACCCTTCGTTTGGACTTAGTCTTGATGCCTTTATGGTCAAATTGCTTGAGAATAAAACATTCTCATACAATTATCAACGTCTATTATTCGAACGCATGAGTGATTTCCCTTATCCATATTCGGATGAGGAGAAGAAAGTATTGAGAAAAATTAGCGAGTTAAGTCCCAAAAATATCGAGCAGCATTTCAATAAAAAACAAGTCAAGTCGGCTGTTTTTTTGGAGAAATTGGCCAACGATAAAGATCAAATGAAACTGCTTTCGTCCTATTTTGATCGACGATTATCTGCATGTCTTGAATTATTAAAAGGAAGTAAGGTTTATTGGAAAGAGCGTTCCTCAGACCATCCCGGAATGCAAGGTTTTAATGTAGAGACGGAGCCTGCTCACGTAACTTATTTTTTTGATAGACAAACCGAGGGTATTCAATACAAATTGCAAATTGAACACAAAGGAAAGATTCTCGATTTGAAAAAAGGAGGATCCGAAATTTTGAGTCATAGTCCATGCTGGGTGCTTCACAATGGTTCGATTCTTCATTTCAATGATGGAACTGACGGAAACAAGATTAGTCCATTCCTCAAGCAAGGAGAACTTCATATACCCGATAAATTAGCTGATAAATTTTTGGAGTCGTTTATGCTTCGTGCTTCCAAAAAATTCAATGTTCAATATTCTGGATTTAATGTCATTACAGAACCTGGAAAACGTTCCGCGGTAATTAGCATTGAAATGGATTTAGCGAATGCACCCGTGCTCCAGTTAAATTTTAAATACGATCGTTTTCAAGTAACAGCCGCTCAAGATCAAGAACTTCTCGTTTCGCTTCAACGCGAAGAGTCGGGGCTTCATCTACTCAGATATTCTCGCGATAGAGCCTTTGAACACGCACGCTCAGAGGTTTTCAAAAAGGCGGGACTTAAGCAGTTAAAACCCTCTTGGTTTATTCCCGATAGTCAAGATTCATGGACATACAATCAATTGCTCGAATGGCTTTCGACACACAAAGACGATTTTCTAGAAAGAGGTTTTGAGACTGAAGTTTCATGGGAAGGAAAGCGTTTTATTGCTGAACTTCCTGTTGTAGAAACTCGCGAAGTTTCGGAAGGTACCGATTGGTTTGATGTTCTCGCTATCGTTCATATTGCAGGAATGCAAATTCCATTTGTGAAATTCCGCAGAAACATTCTCGAACGTGATCGCTATTTCAAACTTCCTGATGGGAGAATGCTTTTATTGCCCGAGGCTTGGTTCTCCGAATATGCTGATTTATTTCAGTTTGGCGAGGACAAAGAGGAACTTCTTCGAATGCACAAACAACATGAAGGTTTATTAAACAACCATCCTATTGTGAAAGGCGATTTAAATGCACGTCTTTCAGAAGCCGGAAAATCAGCATACTTCGAAACATCATCCATCGAATTTCCCGTACCAGCCAAACTCAACGCAACCCTTCGCGATTATCAGAAAACTGGCTTTGATTGGCTTTGCCGATTGGCTGTTAAAGGATTGGGCGCTTGTTTAGCCGATGATATGGGACTTGGAAAAACATTGCAGGTTATTGCGGTTTTGTTGTGGTCGAAAGAAAAACAAATTCCACGATTAGAATCTCCAGCCCCTGATGTAAACCTCGATCTCTTTAAAGAAACATCGGAGTTTACAAACTCTAGGAAGCATTCTCCTTCGCTCATTGTTATGGCGCCTTCCTTGGTTTATAACTGGGAAAATGAACTTCGGAAATTTGCTCCATCGCTTACTATTCATAAACATCTTGGGCAACGCAGAACCACAGATCCTAAACTTTTCAGTCGCTACGATATTATTTTAACCACCTATGGTATCGTCCGGAATGATGTTGAGCTAATTAAACAAACGCATTTCGATCACATCGTTTTAGATGAAAGTCAATTGATTAAAAATGTGCGTTCCTTAAGCTTCCAAACTGTGAAACAATTGGCGGCTTCTCAGCGCATTGTATTAACGGGAACCCCTGTCGAAAATTCGCTTGCCGATCTTTGGGCGCAGCTTACATTCCTTCAACCAGGTTTGATTGGAAGTTTCAAGTACTTCAGACAAGAGTTTGTAATTC
>JBIPLZ010000358.1:0-2904 GCA_044369395.1 Flavobacteriales bacterium
GTTCTTGGTTCGTGTGCAAGTCGAGTTCAACCAAATGGAGGAGCAAAAGATACCAAAGCACCAAAACTCATTAGCTCAGAACCGACAAACGAAGCAACCTTATTTAAAGGAGATAAGATTACCTTACATTTTGATGAGTTTGTTGAATTGAAAGACGGTGGAACTGGAATTATCGTTTCCCCTCCATTAATTAATCCACCCGATATTTCTTTGAAAGGGAAATCAATCCAAATTCGTTTTAAAGAAACATTGGATACATCAACTACTTACACCATTACTTTAGGGAAATCGGTGACTGATTTAACAGAAGGTAATGCGCTGACTGAAATGGGATTTGCATTTAGTACGGGGGAAAAAATAGATTCAATGCGCATTTCTGGTACTGTAAGTGATGCATATACCAATAAACCCAGCAAGGGTGTTTTAATAATGTTGTATAACGAGTTAAACGATTCGCTTCCCTATAAAAAAACACCACGTTATTTTGCTCGAAGCGACGAACAGGGAAATTACACCATTCGAAATATAAAAAAAGGAACGTATTTAATTTTTGCGCTTGACGATGCCAATTCGAATTATTTATTCGATCAGCCAGATGAAAAAATTGGATTTCAAATGAATCCACTTGTTGTGGACGCTGCCAATCTCGCGTCTATCAATATTCGTATGACCCTAGAAAAACAAACACGTCAGCGATTATTAAAAAAATCGTTTGAACAACCTGGAAAAATCACACTTAAATATGCTGTTCCGATTGAGAAATTTAACCTAAGTTCTCAAGATGGAACGCCCGTAAACTATTACTCTGAATTTAAATCAGGAGACGATTCATTGATTGTTTGGGTTCCGAAAAACAACACCGATAGCTTATCCATATTTTGTAAATCGACCGCTTTGGGTATTGATCGCACCGACACCCTGGCATTTTCCACTGCAAAAAAAATTAAGCTAAAAGTAGGACGCAATTCAAAAGTAAAATCCGATACGCTACTTACATTTTCAACGAATCTAGAAAACGGAAAAATTCGCTTTTCCGAGAAATTAAAAATAGTTCCGAATCATCCAAGCAAATTGATTCATCCGGATCGAATTTTTTGGGTAATTGCCACAGACACCATTAAAATAACGAACACTCAAAATAGCGAAACTGGTTTTGAGTTCGAATATTCTCTTCCATCTATGCCTGCGAATACTTGCAATTTGGTTTGCATGCCTGGTGCTTTCAGTGATATTTTTTCTACAGAAAATGACACAACAAGCATCCCAGTTTCCATACTAACTGAAGATGATTTAGGTTTATTAGATTTTAAAATTCAATCCTCCCTCCTACAGGAACCTCTCTTGCTTGAACTTCTCGATTCTAAAAACAACGTTGCGTTCAAACAAAAAGTGAAGCTTGGTGAATCGCTTGTATTTGAGAACCTAATTCCTGGCAAGTATACTGCTCATTTGATTGTTGATTCTAATAACGATGAACTATGGACAAACGGTAAATTTATTACACGTAAGGCCCCCGAAATAATGCATTATTTTTCGGGCGAAATCACCATACGTTCGGGATGGGATCTCGAATTAGAATGGAACCTCGATTCTTCGAAGAAATAGGGAATTCCGTTTATCGAATAATCAATCTCAAAGTTTCTTTATGGGAATTCGGCTGGGTAATTTCTAAGAGATAAAACCCTGAATCAGGATCGTTCAAGTTCCAATTCCATTGGTTCATCTCCGAATTATTCTCAAGAACCTTTTGTTCAATCAAACGACCTGTTGCATCTAGCATGCTGATTTTGAATGTTCCATATTGAAGTCCTTTTCCATGCAAGGTAAAATCACCATTGTTTGACGGATTTGGAAAAATAGAGAATAATCCTTTGAAATCAGATACTTGTGTTGGAATGAGATTCGTTGAAATTGCTGCCCCTGCAGGAAATTCGATGTAGTCTATCCAACTTGCATCTTCGTAAGAAGCAATCATATCATCCTTTTGATAGATCCAGCTAAATTGATGATCTCCACTAGTAACTGGGAATTTTACTTCAGACCAATCGACCAAACCACTCCAAGATTGCATTTCAATTCCATCAATGTAAAACCGAAGAAAATCATACCCTTGCTCGGAAGATACTTTCCGGAAGAATCGAATGGTATCGGATTGGGTAACTGAATAATCGATTTTCAATTCGGAAGTTGCGCTATGGGGAATAATACCGGAACGGAAGCTGCTTGTTCCTTGATATACCGTTGAATTATCGATTGTCCATGGAGAAACATCTTCATTTTGCCATGCATAGTTTAAATAATCACCCGATTCAGCATCCTCAATGACAGCTCCTATATGAAGAATGATTTCACGGTTTGTGCTGTATTGTCCTGCGGTCCACGTGTAATTTAAAGGCAAATACGAACCAGCGGGAACAGATGGGTCAATGGAAACAGTGAAAGTGGCTAAACTTTCGCTAGAAGGCGATACAGGCTGCATAGAGAAATCGGGTTGCGCTATGGAGAAACTTGTCGGATTCCCAGTCAAGTTTGCAATTCCTTCTGTGCTTGTTGCATGACCATTATTTGCATTTTGAATCTGGATTTCGAACAGTTCTCCAGAATCCGGGTTTCCGTTTCCATTCCCTTGAATCTCACTTATCGTGACATTTAACGTATTTAAAACGGGTGCATTTATGAAAACAGTAAAGGGCTGCGACCAAGTGTTACCGATAGCATCATTTAATGTAACTAGGAAATGAGCAATCGTTTGATCGTTAATAAAATTGGCAATTGAAAACGTAAAGCAGCCATTCGAAACAACAGAATCGCCCGCTTGTATTGAGCCAAATTCACATGTTGTTGAGAGCAGTGTAATAAAATTATCGGAGCAGGATAAGGATGCCGAAACAGCTGAAGCTACCG
>JBIPLZ010000359.1:0-2877 GCA_044369395.1 Flavobacteriales bacterium
TGTCAATGGAATCGCTACGGGTATCAAGTGTAGCGGCATCAGTCACAGAATAATCCGTGTTAGGTTTCTCCAATTTTGAGACTTGGGCAAGACTGAGAATGCTTGTTAAAAGCGGAAATAAACAAATGATAAATCGCATAGGAATCTGTATTAAAACTATTAATTCACCAATAAGAACTTTTCCCATTTCCCTTTCAACTTTCTCCTTTCCCCTTTCAACTTTTAACTCTACCCTTTCAACTTTCTACTCAAATCCGCAAGTTCAATGGCAGTTATTGCAGCTTCATCGCCTTTGTTTCCGTGTATTCCTCCACAACGATCGACTGCTTGTTGTAGGGTATTGACAGTTAAAACTCCAAAAATAACGGGGATGTCTTGTGAGGAGCATAGGGTAGCTAATCCGTTCGTTACACCTTGGCAAATGTATTCGAAATGTGGGGTATCACCTTTTATGACCGCGCCAATGCAAATTACAGCATCGGTTTTACTATGAGAAACGGCTAAACGAGCTGCCGATATTAATTCCCAGGAACCAGGAACAGCAAGCACATGAATGTTCGATTGTGGAATTCCGTTGAGCAATAATGTTTCAACACAGCCTTGTTCCAGAGCGCCAGTTACTTCTTTGTTCCACTGAGCAACGATAATGGTAAAACGAAAATGGTCAATATTGGGGATATTGACCATTTTACGAGATGATAAATTTTGATGTGCTGATGACATTATTTAGCTCCGTTTTCTTTTAATGCTTCCAAACGAGCAATGTATTTTTCTGCATCACGACCTTCAGTACTTTGGAAAAAGTCTTTGCGAATTTTTTGATAAATCTCAAGGGCTTTATCGTAATTTTTCATGTCTTCGTAAGCCATTGCAGCTTTCATTAAGTACATGGGAGAACTGAACGTATTTTCGTTTTTTCCAGCAGCCTTAATATATTGATCAATCGCTTCTTGCGTTTTGTTCATTTCCATCAATGCATCGCCTTTTGCTCCCATCGCCATGGAGGTTGTAAGCATATCTTCGCCTGTATATTCATCCAATTGGCTAATCGCTTCTTGAAATTTTCCTGTTTGAAGGTAACAAATACCTGCGTAGTAATGAGCTAAGTTCGAAGATTTTGTTCCTCCGTAATTGTCAATTATAGATAGAAATCCTTCTACCTCGCCTTTTCCATTCAATGCTAAATTGAATGAATCTTTTTCAAAATAGATTTCAGCACGAAACATCGCTGTTTGAGCTTCTGCTTCTTTGGGCTTAACAATAAATTGGTTATATGCTAGAACACCTCCGACAACAACTACGATTGCAGTTAAAACGAGAAGTAGTTTCTTTTGATTTTTTTCAATGAATAATTCAGCATTCGAGAGTGATTCCTCGATGTTTTCTATAGCATCGTTTTTTGGGGCGTTATTTTGAGCCATGTGTTCTTTCAAAATTGAGCGGCAAAAATACGTTTTTTTTTATATCAACAAGGTAAAATTCTCATGCAATTTCTTTCTCTTTTTCAATGCTTCAATTTAACAAGCTTTTTTAAAAGAATCTTTCATCAGGCTTTTATGCAAGACAATGCCGTGTATCTTTGCCAACCATGCAATTGAACGAAATTCACCTTGTTAATTTTCGAAATTATCCTGAAGCCAAATTGGTTTTCAGCGAGAATGTAGTTGTTTACACGGGGAATAATGGTTCAGGCAAAACCAATCTACTCGACGCCATTCATTATTTGTCGTTTTGCAAAAGCTTTCTTAATCCAATCGATTCGCAGAATATTTTATCCGATGAACCCTTCTTTGTCATACAAGGTGTTTTCGATAAGGAAAGTAAAAAAGAGGCGGTTTATTGTGGAATTAAACGCGGACAAAAAAAGCAATTCAAACGCAACGCCAAAGAATACGAGCGCTTATCTGATCATATTGGACTTTTTCCATTGGTGGTAATTTCACCCTCCGATATTGCTCTGATTACAGACGGAAGTGAAGAGCGACGTCGATTTATGGATAGCGTTATTTCACAGTACGATAAAACGTATTTAGAGAATCTGATTCGTTACGGAAAACTCATCCAACAGCGAAATGCATATTTGCGACTAGGGAACTGCAGTTCTGAAATGCTGGATATTTGGGATGAACAATTGTCGGAATATGCAAAACCTGTTTTTGAAGCACGAAAAGTATTTTTAGAACGATTTCGTCCCTTGTTTCAAGAAGTGTATGCATTTATTTCGGGAAGTAACGAAACGGTTGAGTTGTCTTATGAAAGTAAGCTTTTCGAAACAGATCCATACACGCTTTTTCTCCAATCGCGTGAGAAAGACCGCATCATGCAATACACCACAGCGGGTATTCATAAGGACGATTTAGGAATGTTAATCAATGGATTTCCATTGCGTAAATATGCTAGTCAGGGTCAACAGAAGTCGTATTTAATTGCATTAAAACTGGCGCAATTTGATGTCTTGAGTGAAGCAAAAAATATGAAACCATTGTTATTACTCGACGATATTTTTGAGAAGCTCGATCAAGAGCGAATCACAGCATTGATGACCTTGGTGAGTAAGCAACATTTTGGGCAAATTTTCATAACTGATTCACATCCTGAAAGAATTGCAGAAATTTTACGTGGAATTCAGACAACCTTTAATCACTTTACTGTTCATCAAGGAACAGTTCAACCGGTATGAAACGTAAGAGCAACGAATCATCAGTAAGTGACCTCATCGAATTGTGGCTTCATCAATCGGGTTTAACACCCAAGTATAAAGAATTCAAATTGTTGCAGTCTTGGTCTGTACTAATGGGGCCCATGATTGCCAACCGTACCGAAGATATCCGCTTGTATGAAGGAACTTTGTATGTGCAAATTACCTCTGCATCTTTG
>JBIPLZ010000048.1:0-10531 GCA_044369395.1 Flavobacteriales bacterium
TGGTGTTTATGAAGTTACTATCGATAGCAAAAACTTCCACAATGTGGGTCGTTTAACAATCGCTAAGTAATCGATTATCATATCATCCTTATAAAAGAGGGGCTGAATTTCAGCCCCTCTTTTTTTATGCACTAATGTTATGTGATAGAAGTTTTGAGCCGCTTGCTTTGTAATTTACTTTCAAAGGAGCATGTTGAAATATGCCCAATCAAATTCAGTTCTGGCTAATTATTCTTTTAAATCCTAATTATAGATTTTACACTCCTTTACCGAATCGACGTTAGTCAAATCGTTCTGTCAATCTCCTTTGATTTAGCTCCTGAGATTTTATCCTTTGTTGAGTATCTTTGAATAATTAAACTCCACTATGAAGCTTCACATACTATCAGATAAACTGTTAGGTCAATTCATAAACGAATTTTCAAACAGACTGGATGATGTGATTGATAGTTTAGATAAAATTGAAACCCCTGTTGATTATTTTCGATTCTACAATTCAATTTCAAGTGTTTATTCTTCGAAAATAGAAGGAGAGGAAATAGACTTTGATAGTTATTTCAAGCACAAGTTTCTGAATGTACATTATCAACCTGATTACACTAGGAAATCAGATGATTTATTCAATGCGTATGAGTTTATTTTCAAGAACTCCTTGAATTTGATTAATTTAAAATCAGCACATGCCATTTTAACCATCAATTTATTGCCAAGCCCTCTACAAGGATTCATCAGAACCAATCCCATGTTTGTTGTAAATAGTGATGATCGAATTGATTATGTAGCAGCTGAGCCTGGTATATTGAAAGAAGAGTTAATGAAACTTTTTGATGATATAGAAACATTACTAGCTGAGGAGTTATCCAATGCTGAAGTGCTTTACTATGCCTCATATATTCATTTGATTTTCGTTAAAATCCATCCTTTTCAGGATGGTAATGGAAGATCAGCAAGACTATTAGAAAAATGGTTTCTGATTGAGAAGCTAGGAGAAAAGGCAACGGCTATTCAATTGGAAAAGCACTATTATTTGAATCTTCAAGATTATTATAGAAACTTGAAGAGACTTGGTGTTGACTATGAATTTTTAGATTACAATAAAGCATTTGAATTTTTAATGATGACAGCCAAAGGCTTGTTAAGTCAACAATAAAGGCTTTACCCAACAGAGAACACGACAGATATCCTAGCGTTGCCCAATTGGAACTTCCAAGGAATAAATTTAGATAAAGGATTACCGATGACCATTTATTTACCTATCAATTATTCCGATCCTTCATTTTTAATGTTATGTCACCAATATTATAACTGTAAATTGAAGCCGGCAAAAACGATAAAAACAATCCTTCTGTTTGTTTAATTCCCGACTGATCTATTGTTGTTACCAATGCTTTTTGAAAATGGTTGCTTTTACAAAAATGGATTAAACTTTTTAATTCGTTTGGTCTTTCAAAATACCGGTTACTCCATTTTATTTCAACTCCCCAAAGAGGTTTGTATTTCTTATCATCAACCAACACTAAATCTACTTCACCTTCATTTCTTCCTTCTTTCCATCGAGAGTATGTTAAATCTAATTTTTCTCGGTGCATCCATTGGGATAATACTGCTGTTTCTACCATGTTGCCCATTTCACTATCCGTTTCACTAATCGGTGAAAAAAGGGCTGTCCGTAAAGATGGATTTGTTAAATAGACCTTGAAACTTGTTATCCTTTTTAGTCGTTTTGCTGTTAAATCTACTTTGTTTAATACTTTAATTAAGAAGGCTGCTTCTAAATATTCCAAGTATTTTTTCAGAGTCTCTTTTTGTATTCCACTTTCTTTGCTCATTGACTCGTAAGAAAATTCGTTTCCTGTGTTGTAAGCTATATACGTAAAGAATCGATTTAGCTCTTGTACGTCTTTTATACCGTATAAACTTGGTAAATCTCTCAACAGTACTTTATCTACTATGTCGTTTTTAACATAGCGGCCCATATCACTTTGTATCTTTTCACTTAAAACAACTTCTGGGTAACCTCCAAAGTTCAGATAATGAACAAACTCCTTGTTTAGAACCTTTATGTCATGAGAAAGGCAATATGGTATTTGATCTTCTCCATAGCTTATTTCTCCCTTGTATATCAGATGGTTCATCTCTTTAAGATGAATGTACTCTTGAAATGTAAGCGGAGGCAACATAAAATCGGTGAATCTGCCTGCCCCACTTTCCGTGCTATGCCATTTTAATGCTGCCGCAGCTGAACCCGATACAATAAATTTAGTTTCGGGATACGAGTCAACGAGCACTTTAAGGTGGCGTTCCCAATCTTTTAGATATTGAATTTCATCAAAAAAAACATAGCACCCATTTAAGTTTTCTTGATTCAATGATTGTCTACAAAGATTTAAAATGTCTTCTAAACCTAAATGCACATATATAGGGTTGTCTATTCCTATGAAAAATATTTTTTGCGGATTTATATTTTCTGTCAATAATTCTTGGATGCTGTGAAATAACATAACTGTTTTTCCTACACGTCTTGGTCCCATAAGAACTAAAGCTCGTCGTATTTTATTTTCAATTACAAAAGGATAAAACAAATTAAAGTACAGTCGCTTAGACATTTTGCTGAATACTTCTGGTATCTGTTTATTAATCCACCAAGGATTTTCGTAACGTAAACGCTCAACGATTTTTTCTGTTGGAATAATACTAATGCTGCTCATGATATCATTTGTTATTACAAATATAGTATTAATAAGCAGGTTGTAATATATCTAAAATAACATTAATTGTAAATATAAGAGGAATTAATATTTATTTGTGGTCTAATTGCTGAAGTTTGTATTTCATAGACTTAATGAATTCTTATACAATGAAGCACAACATGCGGCTCTTTTTCTTTGCTTATCAACGATCACGTTTCTCTTATTAGTTTCAAATACATTTCTGTCTACCACTTGGTGTTTAACCGAGAGGGATTGTTACTCGCGTTTAAAAATAGTTCTCAAACACCGTTTTTGTAGTAGTCAATTACGAGTGAAATGTTACCAACACAAATAGTTAACTAAAGACTCGGAATAATTTGGTTGATAATCATATTGAATTTTCATGTGAGGTTCGAATCCGTTTATTTGATTTTAGAATAAGCAAAGTACTATTTCCCAATAGTACGATTTTCCAAAAAACAGATCAAAAAAAAACGCAGCCATTGGCTGCGTTTTTTCAATGAATACATATGCTGCTTATTTACGAAGCATCACTTTGCGTGTTTGAACGGTATTACCATCGTAAACACGAACAAAGTAAATACCATCATTTAAATCGTTCAATTGAAGTTCTACAGCAGGCATTTCTTTTGTAAAAGAGAGTTCGAAAGACTCAACTTTCTGCCCCAGTTGATTGTAAACTTCAACTGTTTGGTTAATATCTCCCTCTGGTTGAAGTCGAATGTTAAGCAGTCCATTTGAAGGGTTTGGATAAACTTGAAGTGGTTCGTTGCTTAGTTCTTCATTTATAATTTCTAATTCTTCAGCAGATTGTCTAACGAATGATGTTCCGCTAATTTCTGCACGAATAGTGTAGCAAGATGTTGTATTAAATGCTCCGTTGTATCCATAAACGTATGCAGTATATGTTGTAGCTGCTTGCGTGTTATTATAGATTAAGGATTCATTTGAAGTTCCTGAATTTTGAGATGTTCCGACTAAAGTGCTCGATCTGTAAAGCTTTAAATCGTAATCTGCAGGAAGATTTGTTACTGATACACGAACGTTTCTAGCAGCAGTTGTATTTACGAATTTAAGGTAATCTTTATCTGTTGCAGAGGAAATTCTAGCGCTTACATTGCTAGACAAAGGAATTGTCTTAGCTCCGGTGCGGCTTTCGTTTGGTTCGTATGCATCTGTGCAGGTAGATACAGCAGTTGTTGTAAAAGAACCTGCTGTTGAATATGCACTAGTTCCCGAAGCACACACAGAAGCAATTTGGAAGTTGTAAGTTGTTGAAGCTGTTAATCCTGTTAACGCTCTGCTTGTTGATGTTGAAGTAACAGTTGTCCAAGTAGTAGCTGCAGCTGTTTTATATTGAACATTGTATGAAACAGCCCCAATTGCAGCAGCCCAACTTACAGTTGCAGTTGAAGAACCAACAGCAGAAGAAGATAATGAAGCAGGAACGTTACACGTTGTTCCTCCTGAAGGAGCATTGCAACCAATTGAACTCAGCAAACCAACACGAGATCCACCAGTAGCAAACAATGCTTGTGCACGCGCTTTTTGACCTGCAGAGAACATATACATACATGCATCGTCCGTATAATCCATGTAGTTCATGGTCATTTCGGTTCCACCACCTGCACATGTATTTGTTTTAGGGTAAGTAGGGCAACCAGCATTTGAAGTTCTATGCGTTGGAGTATCAGAAACTAAGTCAGAACCACATGTTGCATCTCCCCAAATGTGGCGAAGATTTAACCAGTGACCTACTTCGTGTGTTGCAGTACGACCCAAGTTGTATGGAGCTCCAGATCCAGGAGTAGTTCGACTACCCACGGTATTGAATTGAAGAACAACACCATCAGTTGCAACTGCTCCTCCTGGGAATTGTGCATAACCTAAAATGCCGCCACTCATGTTACACACCCAAACATTTAAATATTTAGTTGCGTCCCAAGCATCGGAACCTCCGTTAGCATTTCTTTTCATGTTATCATTCGTAGAAAATGCTGTTGTAGTCGTTGATTTACGAATAATACCGGTTGTTGCTGCTCCTGTAGGAGTTTGTTGAGCCAAACAGAAATTAATTTCCATATCGGCAGCAACACCTGCAAATAAAGAAGGTGTAAGAGAGTTATCCGTATTTAATTTGCGGAAATCTTGGTTTAGCTGAGCAAGTTGAGCGTTCAATAATGCATCGCTGATGTTTTGAGCAGCGGTATTGTATACAACGTGAAACACAACCGGAATATTCACAAGAATACGAGCTCCGTTGTTTTGAATTGTTTGACGTGTATGCTCTTCAATATTTTCCAAATTATGTTGGAATGAAGGATCTTGAGCAATCATCATAGCGTGATGCTCCATAGTTCCGCAAGCACGTTGAGCGTTCGAAAGCCCAACACTAGCAAGAATTACTGCTAAAATTAAGTAGATTTTTTTCATGTTTTTTTAGAATTTGGTATGCAATTTAAATCTATTATTGATAAAACCATTTTAGTGTAAGAAAGAATTAAAAATTTGTGGAAGTTTTTGGCATTGAAATGAAAGCAAATCAATGCATCAAATACATTTTACCGAAGCCACGTTCAAAATAAGTATCGGCTCCTGTTTCACGACGTTCAATTTGTTGTCCATCAATAGAAGTCATAACCCGATATAAATAAATCCCATTGGCCAATTGATCGCCAAATTCATCTCTTCCATCCCAGGTATATTCTGTAATATTTCGACCAATTCGAATAGGCCCCAATTCATCGCGGCGAATGTCTTTCACCACCTTGCCCGTAATTGTCATAATCTGGATTCTAAAATTATCGGGGATTTCAGAACCAGTTAACGTAAAAACGAAATGTGTTTTGGTGCTGAATGGATTCGGATAATTTAAAATATTGGTGATGGTTGATTTATTAATTACTTCAAACGAAATGCTGTATTGAATAGCTCCACTTGCATTATTCGATCGGTCCTGTGCTTTTACAATAAGATCGTATTTCCCATCTTCGGGGAAGTTTGGTTTCCATTCTAAGCGCGCTTTATTTAATGGCAAAGAACCTGGAATAAATAAGAGTTCAGGGGTGTTCGAAAAAAACAAAGGAGATGCAGAACTTTGAGAGGGTTTTCGCAGAAACAATTGGAATGAACTAGTGTCATCCAAAGCCAAAAATCGATTTTCATCGTTCAATTGAATGATGACTTCGGGTTTTGGAGAAATGATATCACCGTTCAAAATATGAACCGCATCGAAAGTTACATCGAGCAAAGGATTAATATTATCGGAACTAATAAAAAAGTTGCGCGAACCTAAATTGTTGAATCGAAATTGTTCTGGCTGATCAAGGTTCGGATTCGCTTCTACCCAAATGGAATTTAATCCGATAAATGATTTCGTTGAAACAGCGACTGTATCAAACAAAATTTCACCTGGACTAAGTGGTTTCTGCCGCAAATAATTTACAGGGAATATATTCCGTTCGGCATCTTGAATCCAATAGGCAACAAGCATACTATCCATGGGCAATTCGCTGATATTCTGAATCGCAATGGCCATGCGTAAACTATCGCCTTGTTGAAGGGTATCATTATAGATGTAAAATCCAGCTAAAGGATTCAATGCGCATTCTGGAACCGGATCATACTCCAATTGCCAGCGATCTAATTGAACGGGTGTTCTCAGAGAATCATCACGCATGAAGGCATTGAGTTTCATATACGTATATTGGGTATTCCCAATCAATGGAGATAAATTAACTTCTCCAGACATTCCACTAGTCGACTCGAGCACAATGTCTTCGGTTCCATCGCTTCGAATGCCTTTTACTTGAATACGAATACTGTCTTTGGGATTATCAAAGTTTTTGGCTTTCCAACTCAATGTTTCCCAACTTGAACCTGGTCCAATCTGTGTGGATGTAAAATCGCCACTTACCCAACTGTTAAACATTGGAGCACTTAAAACCAAATTTGCATTTGCTGAGTCGGCAATCAATTCAATAGCAGTTTCTGGATGTCCTTTTTTAGCCAGAAAAATCCAAGGATATTCGTTTGGTAAATAGCGAACACTATCGGCTCCAAGGTCTTCAAATGCTTGGTAAAGACTTTCGTCCCAGGTTTGATAATTCCCATAGATCCATGTATAGGCTAATATGTAATGACCATTTGGAACACTGTTAATCATATCGCGCATAGCAGTCATTTCGCTGGCCGACCCTTCATTTCGAAAAACAAAATTGGCCATTCTGCTTCCACTTTTGCATTGGCAGGTATTGTTGAATTGCCCGAATTGATTACCAATATCCCAGCAGTTTTGTGGTGAAAGCCATGGCAATAAAGTCACAGAATCGATTACTGCAATGTAAACTGCACCATCTAAACTACAACCGGCATCGGCCCAAACTTCGGCATCAATTTTATACGAAGTACCCCAAAGTTCACTCACTTCCCAAGGATAACCATACGCGTAACAAGAGATTTCCTTGGCATTCGTAACAAAATCGAATGCGCGTTCTGGCCTCAAATAGTTGATTTGGTTGAACCTGTCTTTTTTAAACTGAAAAAAATGATCTTGTGCCCAGCCTCTTTTTCCTGCAATGTGTTGAAAAGAAACCTCTTTCCATCGATAGGTTCCTCCAGAAACAGAATCGGGCGAAACTCTCCAAAAATACACCATGCTGTCTTGTAAAGTTATGGGTGGTTTCCAGCTAACAACGCCTCCCGCTTGATTTATAGACGTACTTAATTTAAATGGACTGTTAAATAAATCGGTGGTGTCAATCTCAAAAACGTATGTTCTTTCGGGAGCAAAAGGATCTCCTGTGGATGCTTTTAGTGTGATGGTGTCGTTTGGAACCAAGGCAAATTCATAAGGCCAAACAGGAATAATTTCGGCCGAACGTATAATCAGGGAAGCGGTGATATTGTTGTTTACTTCCGACAATTCGGATTGTTGATTCAAAGGATCTATTCGAATGTTGAAGGTATTGATTCCAACTCCTCCTTTTACTAAATCGGTAACGGGCATGCGTATTTTCAAGGTGTCTTTGTAATACACATGAGGAAGTGCAATGGAATACGTGGTACTTAATCCGGTCGATGGAAAATTTCGAACCACTTCAACAATTACGGGTTGGTTTACAGCGCGTCCAACATTGGTAATGCCAATGTTTATGCTGAAACTATCAATTTCCGTAGAGACTTCGCTTGGGTTAAAGAAAACATCTTGGGATCTGGTATAATAATCGGGTGAATCGGCGTGGTTCATTGCCACTCCTGGATCACCATGCAAGGTAGTTTCTAAAATAACGGCTTTTCGGTATGGGTCGTTTGTGTAAATGCTATTGCAAACGCGTTTCATCTGCAAGCCAATAGGGTCTCCATAATGTCTTTGCCCTATATTCTTGTAAAGCGAATCGGTATAGGTATGCAATTGACTTGGAATGCCTAGTGAAACAGAAGAAATGTAGCATATCGTTCCACGGTTCGGAATGAGTGTAAATTCTTCACTCTGACTAAATCCAAAACCTGGTGGTTGGTGAATATCGCCTGCATAGCAGGAATTACCAATCAGAAAGGGATATTTTCCTTGATTGTCATAAGATCCTGGATCATCGATACTCACATCGAAACCACTTCCGGTGGCATGTCCAAAAAAGGTCATCAAGGAAACCCCATTGTTTATATAATCTGTAATGAGCGCGCTTTGTGTTTGTTCGATAGGAGCAGAACTGGTTTTTTGATAAGTATATACCGTTCCGCCAAACAGGGTGTCTTCGATGGTTTGTTCGTAGGTGTTCAAAAAGTTTAAATACGTTTGTTGCTCTCCCTGACTTTGACCTCCGCCAAAATGCAGCACTTGCTTCATCCATAGCGCGGGTTCGTTCGATTCGTATTCTTGCAGTTTATTCAAATAAGCCATCACATCGGCTCCATTTTTTGCCGCAATTCGTCCGGTTGCAAGAGCAGGTTCGTATTGTGATGCTGTTCCGAGTCCTGCAGTTAATAGGTTGTCGCTCGAAGGAAAGCCAAATGTTGGAACTAAACATTGATTCCAGGCTTCAGCATCGTTTCGAATAAAATGGGCAGAAATAGATTTTCCGAGAAGCAACAAATATTCGGGCTTGTTATCCCAAAATGTTAATGCATTGTTCGAAAAATTCCGAATGGCCAATGGATGCAGATTGATTCCATAAGCAAACTGATCGTAAAGTTCGTCTATATAAATAACTTGAGAGCTGAATTTAGTAGAGCGAACGGCTTGATAATTCTGGGCTTCTGGGCTCAATGTTCGGTGTGTAATAATTAGGAAATCAGACCCAGGAAGATTTTGTAAGTCGGTAAATCGTCCAGGTTGCGAACCCGAGGCATTAACCGGAAGTATGGAAGAATAGGGGATTGGGGTAATCTGACTTTCTGATGAAATAAAAAGCTCTTTTTCACTTCCATTTCCATTGGGTACAATGGCTTTAAATACTCCAGAAACAGGACTTACGGTAATACGTTTGCCATTGCTTAAATCGTACAACCAGGTTGTGGAAGTTCCGGCGGCGAAATTAGTCATGTTGAGTAAATACTTATCGCCTGCACTGTTATCTGGAAGCCACATTTTAAACGTGGTCTTGTTCTCTAAATTGAAATTATGGGGATATCTCCATTCATAATTGGAAAACATGCTGTTGGAGGTTACAAGTATTCCATTGTTATCGGTTATACTAACGTATGAATGTTTGAACGGAGTTGTTGAAGCGCCTAAACCTGATGCGTTCATTGTAAAAGAAAAACGCCTGCTTCCATGTCCTTCGAGTAAGGTATCTAAAACAGGAGTATTGCTTAATTGCATTTGGTAACGATGATCGTTGAACCAAGCCGCATTTGAAATGGTCTTATAAACGATGTTAAGTGAAGCTTGCGGACCTGATGTAACAGCATTTGCACTAGGCAGTGCTGTAATTTGATTTAAAAGTGGCGCACTAAAAACCGAACCAGACCAACCTTCTCCATCGGTATATTCGGGATCAGTGGAATTATTATAATCAGTTTCCCCGAAATAATAATTGCTAGTTTGTTGATTGATTACCTGATTAATAAAGTATGGAGCGGCCGTTAATCCAGTAAAATTGACATCTGTTTCAGAAACCATCCGAAGATTCGAAATGGAATTGTTCCACGTAATGTAATATGCGGCGGTATCTGAGAAAAGAGAATAATGGGAATTACTTTGATCGATTGAATTTGGGTACAAAGAAGTGTCAAACCAACCGGTGTTTTTTCGTCCGTAAAATTCGATGAAATCGGCATTGTCCCAATTGCCATCGTTTTCACCCTGAATATATATGGCTTGTTCTTGACCTTTATTAAAGATTTGAATGTTTCGAGGATCGATAGATGTTAGCTCTGGAATGGCCTGAACGATGGATGAGTATGAAATACGATACATTCCATCATTCCATATTTTAAAACGATAATACGATTGATTGTATTGAATCCATTCGTTTCCAAAGGGCTGGGAAAAGATCGCATGACCTATAAAAAACAGAATGCTAACTAAGAATATTCGTTTCAGCATTGTAAATTTTTATTTGGTTGAAGTGGTATTTGCTCCTTGAATATCGAACCTTAATGAAAATACATTTGAGAAAAGTGAGGTGCTTTGATCGCCGATATCGGTTAATGCGTAATCGATGTAAATACTTTTTATGCGCAAGCCAAGTCCTAAATTGGGTTGAAAAGTGGTTATACGTCCTGTGTTTTCGTCATTTTGAATGTTTTGTAAATTTCCAATTCCGCCTCGTAAGAAAACGATATTTCGGTAACCGGCTTCTAACCCTAACACAGGT
>JBIPLZ010000419.1:0-2863 GCA_044369395.1 Flavobacteriales bacterium
GCGGCGCGCGCGAGCATGGCCTTGTGGATGGCCACGTGCATCGCGTGGCCCTCCAGCACCTTCTTCTTGTGCTCGTCCAAGGCCGTCGCGGCGCGCGCGTGGCTCATGTAGGGCAGCGAGCGCACCTGCAGGATGTAGGCCACGAAGAGCACGAGCAGCGCCATGGCCAGCTGGTAGCTCGAGGTGGCGCGGAAGGTCAGGCTGCAGTAGGCGATGAGGAACTTGCGCACGCAGATGACGAACTCCCAGCCCCAGGCGCCGGGCCGGTAGTTCATGTAGAGCGCCTTGAAGGTCTTGCGGAAGGCGAAGTGCGGGTTCGTCTGCTTGTCGGAGCCCACGCCCTGCGCGCGCAGCAGCTGGTCGTACTTGATGACCTGCTTGTTCTTGCGCAGCCACCAGAGGCTCAGCAGCGGCAGGCCGGCCACGTACACGGCCATGGCGAAGAAGGCGTAGGGCTGCAGCTGGAGGTGCACGCCGCCCGGCTCGTAGCAGACAATTGCCGAGTTGAAGGCCATGTAGTAGATGACCTTGCCGTTCTTGTCGTAGTCGGGCGGGTTGCTCGGCGAGCAGTTGTACACGTCGAGCGTCGTGCGCGTCACGTAGAGGTAGAGCACGCGCTGCACGACGACGCCCGTGGCCAGCACCATGTAGCCGTGCGTGAAGAGCTTGCGGCGCGGGCGGCGCAGCACGAACGCCTTCCAGAGCAGCCTGGCGAAGAAGATCGAGAAGAGCACGGCCCAGGCGCCGAGCGGCATGAACTCGACGAAGAGCCACTTGCCCTGGTAGGTGATGCTCGGGATGGCGCACTCGGGCGCGACGAGCTCGAGGTTGAAGTTGAAGGCCGAGAGCAGCAGGAAGAGCTGCTGCACGAGCGCCGGCCACTTGACCTGCGTGCGCACGAACATGGCCACGACCTGCGCCCAGTCGGTGCCGATGCTGATGAGCGCGAGGTTCACGTTCTTGGAGTTGAGCAGGTGCGCGACGAAGAGCGCCGCCACGGCGGCGAGCAGGAAGACGATCATGACGGCCCACGGCGAGTCGGGGCAGCGGATGCACTTGTAGTTGGCGCGGTAGAAGCCCGCGGCGCAGAGGCCGCAGCGGTCGCCCGTGTACTGTGGCGCGCAGACATTGTTGCCGCGGCACGCCTCGGCCGGCAGGCACGGCACGAGCACGGGGCAGCCGGGCCCGCCGGGCTGCGCGCGGCCGAAGCGCAGCGGGTCGCACTGCGGCAGGTCCGTCGAGTTGAAGCGCCACCAGCCGGGCGACGAGTACATGAGGTCGAGGTAGAGCTCGCCGCCGGGGCACACGGCGCCCTGCAGCTGGCAGGGGAAGACGCCCTGGCCGCACAGCGGCAGCTCGCTTAGCGGGCTCGCGCACTGCAGGCAGAGCTCGCCCGCGATGCCGTAGCTCAGCGCCGGGCAGCGCAGCTCGACGCGGTCCTCGATGGCGTGGTAGAAGTAGGGCTCCGCGCGGTTGGCGGCCAGCACGGTGAGGTTCTTGAGGCCCACGACGTCGGCCTGCGCGTCGCAGGAGAGCAGGCCGTCGTTCAGCCACTGCGCGTTGAGGCACTCGAGGCCGCCGATCAGGATCTGCAGCGGCGCCCAGCGCGGCCCGAAGTTCATGCCCTGCAGCGTCACGCCCTGGCCGACGGCCGCGTTCACGACGTTGGGCTGCACCTGGTCGACGACGGGCGCGTCGTAGGCGAAGGTCGAGCCGGCGCTCTGCGCGTTGACGCGCCCGTCCAGCGTCATGACCACGGCGTTCTGGTCGCCCATGCCCGCGGGCGCGAGGCAGAAGGCCGTGTAGTGGTCGTGCGAGACGAGCTTGCACTCGGTGCCGTTGATCGTGATGGCGACCGGCGCGGCGGGCGGGCCGAAGGACGCACCCGAGACGCGCAGCGTATAGGGCGGGTCGTTGAGCGTCGGGTAGCAGCCGGGACTCGGGTACACGGTCTTGTTGATGTACTGCAGCGCGGAGGCGTTGTAGGGGTCGTACTTGAGGAAGGTCACGACCGCCGGCGCGCAGCGGACGGCGTCCACGGCGCTCGTCTTGGCGTTCGAGACCTGCGTGACGCTGGGCGCGTCGTACGAGAAGAGCACGGCGGGCGCCACGCCCGTGCTGGCCTGGCCGCCAACGACGGCCGTGACGGCGAGCCGGAAGCCGAAGCCCGCGGGCAGGCCGAAGACCATCGCCGTGTGGTTTAGCGAGAGCATGTCCGCGGGTGCCACGGACACGTTCGCCTCGATGCCGCCGAGCTGCGTCGGGATGAGCACAACGGAGCTGGCGCGCGACCACGACGGGCCGAGGTTGGCGCCGAGCACCGTGACGTTGATGCGCGCGCCGCCCTCGGACACGAGGCCCGACGTCGGCGCGCCCGCGGGCACGACGGCGAGCACGCGCGGCGGCGCTCGCCTGGCCCGCGACGCTCAGCACGACCGGCAGGCCAGCCCCCATGCCCTCGGGCAGCAGCACGCACACGGCGCTGTGCGCCGCGTTGGGCGCGAAGCCCGGCACGAGGCTGGCGGGCGCGCCGCCGACCGTCACGAGCGGCAGGCCCGCCGCGACCGTCGAGTTTTCGTTCGCGGTGCCGAAGTTGGTGCCGCCGAGGCAGAGCGTCGAGCCGCCGGCCGTGGGGTCGAGCTGCCTCCTCGTCACTGGGTTCGTGGCGCTCGTGACGTTAGGCGCACGGAAGCGCAGCACGGTGGGCGCGCGCTCGCCTCCCGGGTCCGTGTCCGACTGCGCGCCGACCGAGAGCGAGAGCACCCAGCCCGCGCCCTGGCCCGGCGGCAGCTGCACGACCACCGCGTTCTGGCTGTGGCTCACAACGGCTGCGCGGAAGCTCGCGTTGGCCTGCGCGCTCGAA
>JBIPLZ010000418.1:0-2858 GCA_044369395.1 Flavobacteriales bacterium
GACGGTGAACGCCAGCGTGGGCGACGCGCCCTTCGGCTTCCAGTTCCTCGCGCTGCTCGGCGACGGCACGGCCGTGCTCGAGCGCTCCTTCGCGAGGTGGGGCTTCATCTCGTATGTGCGCGCTACCGCAGCCGGCGGCGGCGAGATCGCGCGCCTGCGCAAGGGCCTTGGCGAGGTCGGGCAGCTCACAATGCCGCACTACGGCTACCTCGCCGACGAGGCGTGCGGCTACTACTATCAGGTCTACAACAACGCGACCGACTTCATTGGCGGCGAGATCCTCGCCGAGACGGGCGGCGAGGCGACGTACGTCGCGGCCCTCAAGTACCTGCCGCCGCAGCGCGACTACGCATCGATCGGCGGCATCGAGCCGTACCACAAGTTCAGCGTCAGCCCCGACGGCCGCATCAAGATCGCCGACTCGGACATCTGGACGACAACGGAGGCGCGAAACGCGACTGGGCCCGGAACGCTCGTCTTTGACCCGGCCAACTACATCTCTGCGCTCGGCTCGCAGTGGCCTGAGACCAACTGGACCTTCACCAAGTCCGCGCTCGTGGGCTCGCACCTGCGCGTCGTGATCGTCGGGGGCTTCTCCTTCGACTCCTTCTTCGGCTTCGAGGAGGTGGCCTTTGCGCCCGCGAGCGAGCCCGCCGCGTCGGCGTACATCCGGCTGATGGGCGTGGAGGACAAGGTGCGCACCGGCAACTACAGCTACTACAACGCGTCGAGCTTCGCGCCCACGGCGCCGCTCGCCGCCGACGCCTTCTTCACCGCGCTGCTGGCCGAGCAGACGCTCTGGAACAGCACCTTCGTGCCGGCCGCAAAGTACTCGCTGCCCGGCCGCGAGGGCGCGCGCCAGGTGGACATGAGCGCCGGCGCGCTCGTCGCGAGCCTCTCGCTCTACGTCGGGCTCACCCCGAACTACGGCGACGGCGCGGACTACTGGTCGCCGCAGTGCGACCGCGGCGGCTCGCTGCCCTTCCAGCTCATCGCGGTTATCCAAAATCTGCTCGACACGGGCCTCGTCGAGATGGCCGGAGACCGGCTAGGCTGGTGGTTGGACAACTACCTCAAGGCCGACGGCGAGCTCAGCACGTGCGACTGGGAGGACTCGTGCCCCGACGGCTTCGCGGATGGCCTCGCGGACTACGGCGAGATGGAGGACATGTTCGCGCGCATCGCGCGCATGCAGCTGGCGGCCAACACGGCGAACGGGTCGGCGTGGGTGGCGGCGCACATCGTGCAGGGCCTCGCGCTCGCGAACCACAGCCTCGCGCTGCGCCTCGCCGCCGTGGCGCGGGGGGAGACGCCCGGCGTGAACGCGAGCGCCGGCATGATCTACGGCAGCCCCGAGCACGACCTGTGCCGGGATCAGGATTTCTACTACCACAACAACGCCTGGTTCGTGCGCGGCATGACCGAGTCGGGGAAGCTCTTCAGCGATCTGTGCCCGAAGTACTGCCCCGCGGGCTTCGACAGCTTTGGCGCGACGCTGCTGGCGGAGGCCACGCGCTTCAAGGCCGACCTCGCGGCGAGCCTCGCCATGACCGTCACCTTCGGGGAGGGCAACCGGCCCTTCTTCGTGCCGCCCATCGCACGTGTCGGCATCGCGCCCTACAAGAGCATGATCGAGAGCACCGTCTCCGAGTACTCGAACTTCCGTTTTTACAGCGAGCTGCTGGGCGCGGACGTGCTCTCGCCCGAACTCTCGCACGCGCTGCAGGACTTCCGCGAGACGACGTCCGGCACCGTGTCGGGCATCACACGCTGGTCCGACCACCTCGACGACATGCCGAGCAGTTACTACCTCGCCGCCTCGCTTCGCGACGACCGCCTCGCGCGCTTCCTGCTCCTGCAATATGGCCACATGGCGAACTACATGGGCCGCGGCACGCTGACGGCCACTGAGCAGCTGCCCATCATGCCCGACGCAAACGGCCTGTCGCGCGACTATCTCTGGGGTTACCTGGAGGGCGGCATCGACATGTGCGTGCCCTCCGTCATGCTGCCGGCCATCGCGACGCGCTGGCAGCTCGTGCTCGAGCGCTACGACCAGGACACGCTCTTCCTCAACCGCGGTGCACCGCGCCGCTGGTTCGCGCCCTCCGGCGGCGGCTTCGCTGTCAGCGGCGCGGCCACGCGCTTCGGCGCCGTCTCGGTCCTTGTCTCCAACGCGGCCGCTGCCGGCGGCGGCGGCGGCGAGGACTCGAGCGCCGCCGTCTCCTTTACGAGCTGGGCCGGCCAGATGCTCTCTGTGACGCGGACACCCGCCTTCTCGGTGCGCCTGCGCGCCAGCGACGCCGCGCTGGCGCTCGTCGCCAGCAGCGTACGTGTCTCGGGTACGGCCACGCTCGTCGCCGTGAACGCGACAAGCTCCGACATCCTCGTGTCCGTCGCAGGCGACGGGGACTTCGCCATCACGGCGCAGTTCCGCTGAAGAGCCCGTGAGGTCGTGAGGCGCTGGAATGAGAAGGTAACGAGGTGCGTTTCACAGGCACCAAGAGCGGCGCCCCCTCTCACCCTCGAAAGATTCTAGACGAGACCGGCGGCGGTAGCTGTGAAGATCTGGGGGTTTCGCGAGGACGCTATAGTCGCAGACTAAAGCGTGTCGTCGCGTTGCAAGGAGCTGTGAAGATCCACGTCTTACTAGTGCTAGTGCACTTGAGATTCTCCATATCTGAGTCCACGAAGTTCTCCTCGCCTCCCGCGACCTGACTCGCGAGCCACATACATCCGCCTTCTCCCCGGCGGAGGGGAGGCAGTTTCGAGAACGGGTCGGTTCGCTGCGTCTTGACCGCGCGCCACGCCGCGCGCCGCGCCGCGCGCGTATGGAGCGCGGCTCCTCGGCGTCGCGC
>JBIPLZ010000360.1:0-2856 GCA_044369395.1 Flavobacteriales bacterium
CACATACTAATTGCGCGAATGTAGATTGCAATTTACTTTTCATTCAGTGCGATACCTGCAAAGATGCATTCAATGGCTGCTGTTCGGATGTCTGCAAAGAGGTCATTGCTTTGCCAATAGAACAACAAAAAGAACTTCGTAAAAACAAACATTACAATTACAGTGATATGCTTTATCACAAAGGCCGAATTCGTCCGAGCATTTCGCAACTCCAACAATACACTCTTAATCAACGCCCATGAGCTTTCAAAACATTCTCGTTTCCATAAACGAAGGAATTCAAACCATTACCATTAATCGCCCTGATAAGCTTAATGCGTTAAATCATCTAACCATTCAAGAAATTGGACAAGCCGTTGCCGCCGGAAATAGAAACCCCGATGTATTTGGGATGATATTAACTGGCTCGGGCGAAAAAGCATTCGTGGCAGGTGCCGATATCAGTGAGTTTGCTTCATTTAGTTCCATAGAAGGCGAGCGTTTAAGTCGCGAAGGCGGTGAGGTTTTTACGAGCATCGAGCAATCTGCAAAGCCCGTAATTGCTGCTGTTAATGGATTTGCTCTTGGTGGTGGATGCGAATTGGCAATGGCTTGTCATCTTAGAATCGCTTCCGAAAATGCACGTTTCGGTCAGCCAGAAGTGAACCTTGGATTAATACCTGGTTATGCCGGAACGCAACGCTTGGTGCAGTTGATTGGTAAAAGCAAAGCCCTTGAATTGCTTATGACAGCCGATATGATTGGTGCCGAAGAAGCTCATCGTTTAGGATTGGTAAATCACGTTGTTCCTCAGCAGGAGCTTATTGCGAAGACTACTGAAATTCTTACTAAGATTGGAACCAAAGCGCCTCTCGCCATAGCAGCAATTATTCGTTGTGTAAATGCGCATTTTCAATTCGATGAAAATGGGTTTGATACAGAAATTCGCGAATTTGGAGCAAGCTTCAATACCGAAGATTTCAAAGAAGGAACACAAGCATTTCTGGGTAAACGGAAAGCGGAGTTTAAAGGAAAATAATCGTTGTTTTTTTTGAACGATTACGATAAAACCCAATGGGTATTTATTTCTCTATAATTCTTCCGCTTATTCCCTAAAACATTCTTTCTTTGTTGCAATCGATTGCCTGAAAAAGCGTGAATCCTCTTCGTAAACTTGCCGGACAAACTGCCATCTACGGACTTAGTTCCATTGTAGGTCGATTGCTCAATTACTTACTTGTTCCCTTGCACACGCGTGTTTTTATGCCTGAGGCGTATGGCGTTGTTACGGAGATGTATTCGTATGTGGCATTTTTGATGATTGTGCTTACCTATGGTTTTGAAACAGCATTTTTTCGTTTCGCAAGCAATCAAGAAGATCGACCAAACGTTTACTCAACATCGCTTATATCCCTGTTTTTCAGTTCGCTTGCTTTCTTCTTGATTTGTTGGATTTTTTCTCAACCCATTGCAAATCAAATTCGCTACCCCAACAATGCCGAATACATCGTCTGGTTCGCATTAATTCTTTCTACCGATGCCATAACAAGCATTCCCTTTGCTCGTCTTCGCTTGGAAAATCGACCCATAAAATTTGCTGTTTTTAAGCTTTTTAATATCGGAATCAACATTTTCATAAATGTTTTCTTTCTGATTCTGTGCCCTTGGATTTTGAAAAACGGAGGTCCTACTTCTACCGAAATAATAGATTTTATTTACAAACCTGAAATTGGAATTGGCTATGTATTTATTGCCAATTTAGTTGCAAGTCTGGTAACATTTTTAATGCTCATGCCCGACATGTGGAAAATGTCTTGGAAGTTCGATTCTGCTTTGTGGAAAAGAATGATGCGCTATGGATTGCCTTTACTCATAGGTGGTTTGGCCGGAATCACCAACGAAATGTTTAGTCGGGTAAGTATGAAATACCAATTACCCGAATCCATTGCCATGCATGAATTGGGCGTTTTTGGTGCCTGTTACAAAGTGGCCATATTAATGACCATTTTCATCCAAACATTTCGTTTTGCAGCCGAACCCTTCTTCTTTTCTCAAGCACGCGAGAAGCACGCAAAAAGACTGTATGCTGAAGTGATGCATTGGTTTGTCATTGCATGCAGCATTATATATTTAGGGGTTTTGCTTTTCATGAATCTTGTAAAATTTTTCATAGGAGAAGCTTATTATGAAGGGCTTTCCATTGTTCCCATTTTACTCATGGCGAATTTATTTTTGGGAATATTTTTCAATTTGAGTATTTGGTTTAAGCTCAACGACCGAACATTTATCGGTGCTTGGTTGGCAATTTTTGGTTCCGTGATGACCTTATTACTCAACTTTTTATGGGTGCCACATTACGGATATGTAGGCGCTTCTTGGGCAACTTTTGTAGTGTATTTCTTGATGATGGTTGTGTCTTACTTTTTAGGTCAACGGTTTTTTCCTGTGCAATACGATTTGAAGCGTGTAATTGGCTATCCACTCTTTGCTGCACTATTGGTTTTTTCATATTCATATTTTCTTCCCATGGAAGGAATGCTTTCGCATGTCTTAAAAGTCTTAGTTTTATTCCTGTTTATTGGACTTGTATGGCTTTTTGAAGTAAGAAAAAAAAGCGTATTTTCGCCAGAAACAAACAGCAAAATTGCAGAGAATGAAGATCAGAATCATTAATAAATCGGCACACTCTCTGCCGGAATATGGAACTGAACATGCTGCCGGATGCGATCTCCGTGCAAATCTATCTGAACCCATCACGCTTTCTCCTTTGGGAAGAGCGTTGATTCCAACTGGTTTATTTATAGAATTGCCCGTAGGTGCAGAAGGTCAAGTACGTCCTCGCAGCGGTCTCGCAGCAAAGCACGGCATTACCGTTTT
>JBIPLZ010000361.1:0-2847 GCA_044369395.1 Flavobacteriales bacterium
GCTGTGATTGGAAATGCAGGCAGCTTCTTTAAAAATCCCGTGGTAGAAAATTCCATTGTGGAGAAAATCCGAAGCACAAATCCTCATGTAGTTTCATATCCTGCCGATGAAAACCATTCAAAATTAGCAGCAGGATGGCTTATTGAAGCAGCGGGTTGGAAAGGATTTCGTCGTGGTGACGCAGGTGTTCATGCTCTGCAAGCGCTCGTTTTGGTTAATTACGGAAATGCTACGGGCAAGGAAATCTGGCAATTATCTCAGGATGTGGTCGACGATGTTGCGAGCAAATTTGGCGTTGAATTAGAAAGGGAAGTGAATATCGTTTAACGGTTTTTGACTTTGCATTCTGTTTTGAATAGAAAGTGAATTACATATAAATTTAGGTGAAGAGGTGCATGCCCAGTTAAATTTGTGATTGTGCGATGTTACGGGCTGGTTTAATATAAAACTATCTGTAAATCATTGTAATTATGCTCATTTTTGAAAATACTCACCAATAGCTTTCAAAACAATATCTGGACGATTGAACTTTGAATCATAAATCCCCATTTCACTAATCCCCATTTTATCAGTCACTACATTCAAAAAATTAACTGCATTTTTAGATGCCATATAATAAGGTGAGTTAGGCAATCGCACAATCCAATTATTGTTGTCTAATACTATTAATTTATAAATTTCAATACCTTTTTCTAGATCCCAAATAATTATCTGATTATCTAATCCTGCAGAAACTAGTTTATTGAGCTCACTATTAAAAAGTATGTTTGTAATTTCATTTGTGTGTCCAGCAAAAGATTTTTGGTAAGAAAATCCATTTTCAAGGTAAACAACAATAGTATCATTTGAAATGGTTGAATAATACTTCTTTTTCCAATCTAATTGTGGATTTTTACCTTTTAATATTCCAATATTCTGATGATTTATAAAATCTCTAATATCGATTTCTAAATTATTACGCCCATCAAATGCTTCAAAATAACCTAACTCTTCACTATACAAAATAACGTTATTGATATTAGTAAAGGTTGCATTAGGAATTTCATTCCCAATGCTGTCAATAATATTTCTTTTTTCAATGTCATAAATTTTAGCGTATCCATTATAATAGCCATTTAAAGATAAACTCAAAAAATATTTAGTGTCTGGACTAAAACTTATTAATGGGCAGTAGCCATCTGCTTTAAAATTAAATAATGTTTCTCCTAATTCAATTCGGGATATTGAAATCGAATTTTCCTCTAAATCATTCACTTTATTTATTTTATGTTCAGTGGTATATCCAACTAAATCTACATCATTTGATAATGCCAAGGTTTTACCGGCAATTTTCTTTACTAGTTTATTATTTAAACGGTTATGGATAAAAATCGAGTCGTTGTATTCTAAAAAGACATACTTGTCAGATAATTGAAAATTTACAGGTGTTTGTTTTGACCAATTTTCACTTGTGAGGCTCAAACTAATTATGTTTTTTATTTCAAAATAGGGGAGACTTACTTCGTGAATTTCCTTTCTATCTTTTAAAATCCATCCAGTTTTTCCATCTGTTGAAATATGTATCAGAGTATCTTTAATAAATTGAATTGAAAGCGGATCGTCAATTTTTAAAATAAAATTTTTTCCTGCAATGTAATTTTCCAATGAACTTTTTACAGGCAAGGCTCCCATTGAATTTAATGTTGAATTGACAGTATGCCCCTTTAGTTCTTTAATTACTTTATTTGATGTAAAATCATACATACACACTTTGTTTTTGCATGAAACAACAAATGTTTTCGGATCATTAGTGATGCTTATTTTTGAATTATAATCTCCTTGAATTGGAATCTCACTAATTTCTTGAAAATTTTTCGTCTTAAATACGTGAATTGAACTAGAACCGGATCTAGAACCAACATATGCGAAGTATTTATTATCACTTGAGAAAATAGCTGAACGTATTGATTTGTTTAATGTATCTTTAAATTGAAACAATTTTTTACCATTCTTTGCATTCCATAACTTAATGGTTCCATCATCATCTCCAGCAGTCAGAATATATTTTTCATCTGGACTGAATTCAGCAGAGAAAATTCGGCAATTATGTCCTTCAAGTTTAAATAATTGCTTCCCTGTTTTTATATCCCATACAATAGGTGCTCCATCTCCACCTGCTGCTAGTAATCTAGTATCTGATTGGTTTACTGAGAGACAATATATTGATGATTTTGTGCCCTTGAATTGAATATCCAAATTCAAAAGTCCCAGATATTCGTTGATTTTTTGTCCGGAGCTCAGGGAATAGGAAATTACATTATTATCATAAATATTTCCTACGAATATTAGATTTTCTGATTTGTTCAAAACAGCAATTTCACCAACAAAATTGAAAATTATATGTCCTGTATTAAGATCCCAAACAAAGACCTCATTTGCCCCTCTTGAATTACATACCGATACAACTTTGCTGTTATCATTTTTTAAAAAAAATACTTTATCCACAAGTTCACTATGACCAATTAGTGTTTTTAACAACTTCCCATTTTTAGCGTCCCAAATTTTAATTGTTTTATCCCAACTAGATGTTACAATTTTTAAATCATCAGAACTATAATCAACTGAAGCTACCAAATCAGTGTGGCCATTAAAATTAAATACCTCCTTACAATTCTTTAAATCCCACAAAATAACTTTCTTATCAGAACCTACCGTAACCATGTTACTTCCATCTGAATTCAAATTATAATCTTCAATGCTATTTGTATGTCCAAATGGTATAACTAATCTTAAGCTATCCAAAGATGTTTGACCTTTCCCACAATAATTTATTCCTAAAAGCAACAATAAAATGATGATGATATTTTT
>JBIPLZ010000362.1:0-2845 GCA_044369395.1 Flavobacteriales bacterium
TTCTGTATCTCTTGTGTTCTGGTATACTGGTTTGATTCCTGACTTTGCAACAGTTCGTGATCGTCAGATGAAACCTAAAATGAGAAAGATTTACAACATTCTTAGTTTTGGATGGAGTGGTTCGGCTAAACAATGGTCTCGATTCGAAGAAGTTTCATTAGTACTTGCAGGTCTTTCAACTCCTCTTGTACTTTCGGTTCATACTATTGTATCAATGGACTTCGCTACATCTGTTATTCCAGGTTGGCACACTACCATCTTCCCTCCTTACTTTGTTGCGGGTGCGATTTTCTCTGGATTTGCCATGGTACTTACGCTATTGATTATCATGCGTAAAGTGCTCCACCTTGAAGATTACATTACGATTCAACATATTGAATTGATGAATAAGATTATCATTTTAACAGGTTCAATCGTAGGTGTTGCATATCTAACTGAGTTATTTACCTCTTGGTATTCAGGAGTTGAATATGAACAATATGCATTCTTAAATCGTGCAACGGGTCCTTATTGGTGGTCATACTGGTCAATGATGACTTGTAATGTTATTACACCTCAATTGTTTTGGTTTAAGAAAATCCGTAAGAGTATTATTGCAACGTTTATCATTTCGATTTTTGTAAATATCGGAATGTGGTTCGAACGATTTGTAATTATCGTAACATCATTGCATCGTGATTATCTTCCGTCAAGTTGGACGATGTTTCACCCAACATTCGTAGATATTGGAATTTTCATTGGTACTATCGGAATATTTTTCACTTTGTTCTTATTATTCTCTAGAACATTCCCTGTAATAGCTTTAAGTGAGTTGAAAACTATTATGAAGTCAACGAGCGAAAATCCTAAACAACCTAAGCATTAATCCGTTATGAGCAAAAAAGTAATTTACGGGGTATTTGATGACGAGGAAGTGCTTCTAGATAGTGCAAGAGCATTAAGAAGCAAAGGTGTCCGAATCAAAGATGTATTTTCTCCATTTCCAATTCATGGTTTAGATCCAGTTATAGGTATTAAACCAACACGTTTATCAAATTTCGCATTCTTTTATGGAATGTTTGGGACTTCATTCGCAATCTGGATGACTTGGTATATGTTAATTTCAGATTGGCCAATGAATATTGGAGGTAAGCCAAATTTCTCTTGGTTTCAAAATTTTCCGGCTTTTATCCCTGTTACTTTTGAGCTTACTGTATTTTGCGCTGCTCACGGAATGGTAATTAGTTATTTACTTGTAAACAAACTTTATCCAGGACGCAAGCCACACAATCCAGACCTGCGATCAACAGATGATATGTTTATCATGGAAATACAATCATCCGAAAACAGAAAAGTTTCAGAAGATGAAATTCTTTCAACTCTTCGAAATACCGGAGCAATTGAAATCAACCACAAAGAATTGAATTAAGGAGGTTTCACAATGACTATGAACACCCGATCTATATTTTCAACATTATCTGCTATACTTATAGCAAGTATAATGATAACATCATGCTCAAATAATCCATTGAGCCCAGGTGTTGAGTATGCTCCTGACATGTATCGTGGACCAGCATCAGAAGCATATGGTACAAATTCAGTATTTGAAGATGGCATGGCCTCTAGAATGCCTGTTAAAGGAACAATTGCTCGTTTTAACGAAGAAACTCTTCCTTTCTACGAACCATATGCTTATCAAAATACTAATGATGGCTATGAAGCAGCTGGTTTAGGACTTAAAAATCCGATAGAAAACACACCTGAAAACCTAACAAAAGGAGAAAAGGTATATAAAAATTTCTGTATTCATTGTCACGGAGAAAAGGGAGATGGAAATGGAATTTTAGTTCAACGTGAAAAATTTGCGGGTGTTCCTTCATATTATGGAGCAACAATTAAAGATCTTCCTGAAGGAAAAATGTACCATACGCTGTATTATGGTAAAAATATGATGGGATCTCATGCATCGCAAATCAATTACAATGAACGTTGGCAAGTAATTCGTTGGGTACAAAAACTCAGAGCAGATGGTTTGGGAATTTCAGTTCCAACTGCAGATTCTACGCAATCTACTTCAACGATGGCAGTTGCCTCAGCTCCTTCAACAAAACCTACAGACAAGAAGTAAGCACCTGACACAAATTAATAATTACAGGTAAAATGAACCAGTATATCTTCACATCTAAAACACGTAACATTTGCTTTGTACTAATCGCTATTGGCGTGATCAGTATTGTTGGTGGATTTATTGCAGATTCGCATCGTGTTTGGCCAAGCCTATTGCTTAATTCTTTTTATTTCATGGCGATTGCATTAGGCGCTTTATTTTTTATGGCGGTTCAATATGCTGCGGAAGCAGGTTGGTCGGCAGTTGTTAAACGTCCTATGGAAGCCGTTGCTAGTTACTTACCCGTAGGTGCAGCATTTATGGCAATTGTTACGATTTTATCTGCATTGCATTTTAATCATATTTATCATTGGGCTGATCCAGAAGTTACAGATGCATCTCTTAATCATGGACATCATTACGATGAAATTATTGCTGGAAAAAGCAGCTTTTTAAATGCTCCATTTTTTATAATACGTACCCTTGTTTATCTTGGGGGTTGGATTTTGTTTCTTCGTGCTTTTATGAAAAAATCACAAATGGAGGAGCAAAATTTAGATGTTTCCAATTGGAAAAACAGTCAGAGTTTAGCCGCTTGGTTTTTAGTTTTCTTCGCTGTTACTTCATCTACTTCTGCTTGGGATTGGATTATGTCAATCGATACGCATTGGTTTAGTACACTATTCGGATGGTATACATTTGCTGGTTTCTTTGTAAGTGCATTAACAATGATTACATTGGTTACACTTCATTTAAAAA
>JBIPLZ010000363.1:0-2843 GCA_044369395.1 Flavobacteriales bacterium
CATAGTTCCTTTTGGGAAAAAGAAACGTTACACCGCCATCGTTCATCATGTGCATGAAACGCCTCCTCGCGAATACGAAGCGCGTTATCTGGAACAAATTCTCGATGAAGAACCAAGCATTTCGATCAAACAATTGGAATTTTGGGAGTGGATGTCGGATTATTATTTGTGTCATTTAGGGGAAGTAATGCAGGCGGCTCTTCCCGCAGGATTGAAGCTCTCGAGCGAAACGGTCATTCGAGCATTGGATTCATTAGATAATATTGATTCTTCGCAAGTTTCCGATCGGGAATACTTGATTCTCGAAGCGCTCGACAAAGTGAAAGAGTTGAGCATTAAGGACATCGAACACATTGCCGGAATAAAAACCGTTTATCCAATTATTCGGGAAATGATGAAAAAGCGGCTCATTGCTGCCGAAGAAGAATTGCGGAATGTTTTCAGACAACGAACCGAAACTTGGGTTCATTTGCATTCCGATTACCAAAATGAGGACGCACTTCATTTATTACTCAATCAATTAAAACGTGCTCCCAAGCAGCAAGAATTTATTCTAGCATTTTTAAGTCTGAACCCAGGGATAAATCAAAATTTCCCTCCAATCAAAAGAAAGGCTCTTCTTCAAAAAACCGATTCAACCGGCTCCTCTTTAGCGCAATTATTGAAAAAGGGTGTTTTTGTTTTAGAGGATATTCCAGTAAGTCGCCTAATTGGTGAATCTCAATCCGATGCTCATTTTCAGTTAAGTGAGGCGCAAAACAGTGCGCTTTCTAGCATTCATGAATCATTCGCTGAAGGTCGCCCTGCCTTGTTACATGGTTTCACTGGAAGTGGTAAAACCGAATTGTATATTCGTCTTATTGAAGAACAAATTGAAAAAGGGAAGCAGGTTTTGTATATGTTGCCTGAGATTGCCCTCACCGCCCAAATTATAAACCGATTGCGAATACACTTTGGACGAAAAGTGCAGGTGTACCACAGTCGCTTTAGTGAAAACGAACGTGTTGAGGTGTGGAATGCCGTTTTAACCGCCAATGAAGAATCGGGAATGATTGTTCTTGGTGCACGATCTTCGGTTTTTCTCCCTTTCAAAGATCTTGGATTAGTAATCGTTGATGAAGAACACGAAACCAGCTTCAAGCAAAACGAACCAGCACCTCGTTACCATGGTCGCGATGCAGCTATAATGCTGGCTTCCCAATTTAAAGCAGATATCTGCTTGGGTTCAGCAACTCCATCTATCGAAAGTTATTACAACGCGCAGTCTGGTAAATACAAACTAGTGAAATTGCAAGAGCGTTTTGGGGGTTCTGTGCTCCCCGAAATAATCATAAACGACCTCCGCGCCGACACCAAACGCCGTCGAATGAAAGGTGTTTTTTCTCCCGCCTTGATTGAAGAGATGGAAGAAAGTCTGAAAAAGAAGCGTCAGATTATTCTTTTCCAAAATCGCCGCGGTTTTGCACCCATGATTGAATGTCATAGTTGTAATCATGTGCCGCATTGTGTGCAGTGCGATATTTCTCTTACCTACCACAAAGCCATTCATCAACTTCGTTGTCACTATTGTGGGTATAGTATGAATGTGCCTTCGCAATGTGCCCAATGCTCTTCGACCGATTTACGCATGAAGGGTTTTGGCACCGAGAAAATTGAAGAAGAATTGTCGGAAATTCTTCCCGATGTTACTTCAGCCCGCATGGATCTCGACACAACCCGATCCAAATATGCGTACCATAAACTCATCGAAGATTTTGAGCACCAACGTATTCAAGTTTTGATTGGAACGCAGATGGTTACCAAAGGACTCGATTTCGATTTGGTCGATTTGGTGGCCGTGCTAAGTGCCGATTCCATGCTTAATTATCCCGAATTTAGAGCGTTTGAGCGCAGCTTTCAGTTGTTCTCACAAGTGGCAGGTAGAGCAGGCAGACGTGAAATTCAAGGTCGGGTAATCATTCAAACGTGGAAACCCGATCATCCCGTGTTGATTCATGTCCAGAATCATGATTACGAGACATTTTATTCCGAAGAAATTGAAGAACGAAAACGTTTCTTTTATCCACCTTTTTCGCGCATCATTCATATTACATTGAAGCACGAAACCACCGATTTGTTGGATCAAGGAGCAGAGCAATTAGCCAGTTTCCTCCGACAAACATTTCAATCGCGCATACTCGGACCCGAATATCCTGCGGTTGCTCGTGTTCGCAACTTGTTTCAAAAACGTATTCTTATGAAGATCGAGCCGCAGGTTTCTTTAAAGAAAGTAAAAGCGGAACTTCAAAAACAAATTGACTTGTTTTTCAAAGAATACCCCCTCAAAAACTTCCGATTGGTCATTGATGTGGATCCGGTGAATTAGGATAAACTCGTCTCTAAAACTTGGGTATTTGTATCCTGGGGATTAATCCCCAGATTAATCCCCAGGTTGCGTCTCAGGATATTCCCAAGTTGCTTACATTTGGAACATGAAGAAATACATTCTCTGTGCTCTGCTCTTTTTCTCAATAAAGGCTTTTTCACAGATTCCACATCCAATTAATGGGGTTCAAGACGAACGACATGTGTGTTATGCTTTAACCCAAGTCACTATTCACGTGAATGCTGATGAGGTTATCAAAAATGCTACAATCTTGGTTCAGAATGGAATCATTACAAACGTCGGTTCGCAAATTGTAGTTCCTCAAGGGGCCGTTGTTTTTCCTCAAAATGGAAAACACTTGTACCCTGCTTTCATCGATTTATGGTCGGGATACGGATTGCCATCGCCCGAAGGGAGAAAAAGAAGATACGACGAAAAGACCGACCGCGATGATGCCGGCCCTTTTGCATGGAATATG
>JBIPLZ010000364.1:0-2838 GCA_044369395.1 Flavobacteriales bacterium
AGGCGCTGAGTTGTGTGTTACCCGTTTAAATCGTCACCAAAACCACCTCGAGCTTTTATTGGCAAATCCTCTCAATGGTGAAGTAAAAACAATGCTAGAAGAAAAATCCGAAACGTACATCGATGTACATGATAATTTACAATTCCTTCAAGATGGAAAGCGTTTTATTTGGTCTTCCGAATTGGGTGGTTTTAATCATCTTTATCTCTATGGCATGGATGGTAAGCGCATCAATGCCATAACAAGTGGAAATTTCGATGTTACTGAATTTTATGGAATCAATGAAAATACAGGTCTAGTTTATTTTCAGGCAGCGAATCCAACACCGATGGATAGAAGTCTGTTTACAGCTAAATTAAACGGAAAAGGACAAAAGAATTTGCTACCTGTTAATGGACACCAATCACCTGAATTTAGCAGCGACTTTAGTTTTTTTATTTTAAATCAGAGCAATGCCAATGCTCCTTCTGATTATAGTTTATATAGTGGAGATGGCAAGCTTATTCGAACATTGGAATCCAATAAAACATTGAAAGATAAATTGGCTGAGTATACTCTATCTCCCAAAACATTTTTCAATTTTACAACTAAGCAAGGAACCGTTTTGAATGGCTGGATGATCAAGCCATCAAATTTTGATGCAACAAAAAAGTATCCAGTTTTTATGACTGTTTATGGTGGCCCTGGTCATAATACTGTTGAGAATGCCTGGGAAGGATCGAATTATTTATGGTATCAATTGCTAGCACAGAAAGGATATATCGTTGTTTCGGTCGATAACCGAGGAACTGGAAATAGGGGCGAGGCATTTAAAAAATCGACCTACAAGCAGTTGGGTAAATTGGAGACGGAAGATCAAATGGAAGCTGCAGCATACATGGCTTCGCAGTCGTATGTGGATGCTGCTCGAATTGGCATACAAGGATGGAGTTACGGAGGCTACATGAGTTCATTGTGTATTACCAAAGGAGCCGATCTATTTAAAATGGCCATTGCTGTTGCTCCTGTAACGAATTGGCGTTTTTACGATTCTATATACACAGAACGTTTTATGCAAACTCCTGCTGAAAACGAATCGGGTTACGACGATAATTCTCCTATCAATCATGTTGGTCGATTAAAAGGGAAATACTTGTTAATTCATGGAACGGGTGATGATAATGTGCATTTCCAAAATTCAGTTGAAATGGTAACTGCATTAGTCAAAGCAAATAAACAATTCGATTCAGAATTCTATCCTGATAAAAATCATGGAATTTATGGTGGAAATACCCGACTGCATTTGTACACTAAAATGACTAATTATATTCTGAACAACCTATAATACAGAGGTAGTTCATGACTTGGGCTGCATTTGTTTGAGATATTTTTTTATATATTTGTTTTCCCCTAATTTCAACAAAGTGAAAAAGTGTTTACTTATTTTGGCTGTTTTTACTGGGTTTTTTGCGCATGCACAGCAAAATTCCAACGTTTCTCAGCAATTAGATTCTCGAGCAAATCGCTATTACAGCGCCAATGATATTTCACAAATGGATGCATTGAAAATTGCTCAGTTGAACTTTATTTTTCAACATTCATGGGTTGTTAATACGTTAAAGCCCTGCCCTGAATGCCCTGCAATTGACATCAATACATTTGATGTTTATCAATATGCTCGTGAGGCAAAATCAAGGAAACGCGTTTATCTGAGTGTTCCGGGAAATCCCATTGATATTCTTTCTTATCAGGAATTGGATATTGAATTGGAGCGAATCAAAAACGAAATGATCACGAATACAAATCAACATTGATCATGAAGAAGAACTACATATCAACACTAATAATTTTATTGTTTGTTGGATTCAATCAAGTTGCTTCTGCACAAACTTATACCATGACGGCAGGTGCTCCAACAATCAATACCTGTTCAGGCACTATACTCGATCCAGGTGGGGCAGGAGACTATGCAACCTCAATCAATGTAACTCAAACCATTTGTTCAACAACAGGTGAGTGCATTCAGCTTTCATTTACTTCATTTGGTACAGAAGCTTGTTGTGATGAACTAATTGTTTACGATGGAAATAGCACGGCTGCGTCAATAATTGGAACGTATGCGGGTGCGACAAATCCGGGTACCATTTCAACAACAGCCGCATCAAACGGATGTGTTACGCTTAATTTTGATTCTGACGGGTCGATTGTAGGTACTGGATTTAGTGCAAACATTTCTTGCATTCCTTGTCCTCCTATGATTACATTAGGTCAAGGTGGAAATACCATAGTTTCTTGTGGCGGTATGTTAACAGATCCTGGAGCTGGTGCTAATTATCCCGACAATGCGAATGTTACTCAAACCATTTGTTCGGGCGTTCCGAACCAATGTGTTACTTTATCTTTTACGAGTTTTAATACGGAAGCCACATTCGATAGACTTTCCATTTATGATGGCGCCAATACCACCGCCGATTTATTGGGCGTCTTTTCTGGGTTCACTGTTCCACAGCCGGTTTCAAGTACAACAAATTCTACGGGTTGCTTAACCTTGGTTTTTACTACAAACGGCTCAATAAATAATAGTGGTTTTCAAGCCAATTTATCCTGCGGTGTTTGCCAAGAACCTATCGTCACTCCTACAGGATTCTGCGAACAGGCCATGCCATTTTGTACCGATGTAGCGGGTGGTATAACCTTCCCGGCATCTACCGGAACGACTTCTCAGTTTGGAACACCTGGTCAAGTTGGTTGCTTGTTTTCAACTCCAAATCCAGCTTGGTATTTCATGAAAGTGGATCAAACAGGCACATTGACCATCGATATTAATTCAGGATTTGATGTCGATTTTATCTGTTGGGG
>JBIPLZ010000365.1:0-2823 GCA_044369395.1 Flavobacteriales bacterium
ACGCAACAACATCTTGAATTTCTGGAACGGCAAATCGAATAGCTTCTGCCACTCCAGCTTTAAGTGTCATTGCACTCATCGAACATGAACTACATGCTCCATGAAATCGAACCATAGCAACCATAGCATCCGTAATATCTTCAACGGAAACATTGCCACCATCGGCTTCAAGGTAGGGGCGAATGGAATCAATTGCGCTCTCTACTTTATTTATGAGGATTTGTTTTTCTTCAGCAAGCATGGTCATGAAACGATAGAATTCAAATATACACTAATTGCATTCGAAATCTTAGTGAGTGGAAGCATTTCGAATGGCCACTTGTTGCGCCACATTTTTTGCCAATTCAAGAAACGCATTTGCAACAGGCGTGTTTTCTTGCAAACCAGCAGGTCGACCACTATCGCCGGCTTCGCGAATACTTTGCACCAATGGAATTTGCCCGAGAAGGGGAACTCCCAATTTTTCAGCAAGATTTTTAGCTCCATCTTTCCCAAAAATGTAGTATTTATTTTCGGGTAATTCAGCGGGAGTGAAGTATGACATGTTTTCAACCACTCCTAAAACAGGAACGTTGATGTTGGGTAATTGAAACATTGCTACGCCCTTTTCTGCATCAGCCAAAGCAACACGTTGAGGTGTACTAACAATGACTGCGCCTGTAAGCGGAATGCCACTAACGAGTGTTAAATGAATATCGCCAGTTCCGGGAGGAAGATCAATGATGAGGTAATCTAATTCGCCCCAATCTGCATCTCTAAAAAGCTGTGTCAACGCTTTGGATGCCATTGGCCCACGCCAAACAATAGCTTGGGATGTATCTGCAAAAAAGCCAATCGATAAAAGTTTAATGCCATAGCTTTCAACAGGAACCATCATTTGCTCGCCATTCACCATGCGAACCAATGGTTTTTCATCTACAACGTCAAACATAATTGGAATAGAAGGCCCATAAATATCGGCATCAACTAGTCCAACACGCGCACCGAGGTCGGCGAGCGAAACAGCCAAATTCGCTGCTATAGTAGATTTTCCAACGCCCCCTTTTCCTGATGCAACGGCAATAATATTTTTCACTTTGGGAAGTAAGGGGCGATCATCGCTTCGTTTTGTAGTCACACTTGCGGTCATATTCACCGTTACTTCAGCCTCCGAATCTACCAAATGAATAATTGCGTTAACACAAGCATTGTGAATGAGTTCTTTAAGCGGACAAGCAGGCGTTGTAAGCACAACGGTGAATGAAACTTTTTTCCCATCAACCGCTACATCTTGAATCATGTTAAGTGTAACCAGATCTTTCTTTAAATCGGGCTCCATCACATTGCTGAGGGCATCGAGAACTTGTTGAGTGGTAATCATATTTTTAATTTGAATGGGCAAATCTAGGTATTAATTGAACGATTTATAATCGAAAGTAAAATCTTATCTGAGCTCAATAAGTTGAAAGAATCGATATAAAACGTATTTAATTTAATGCCAATAATTCCATTCGATATAAGTGATAGCCTTTTGACCAATAATCGTGAATGATTTCTAAAAGCACAAATCCGTGTTTTTCATAAAATCGATAAACCAATTGGGATGTCCGAACGGTTATTTTATGAATGCTTTTAACATTCTTTATTTGGGTAATTCTATAATTAAGCAGACTTCGGCCAATTGATTTGCCTTGAAATTTGGGATGGATAATATCCCAGCAAATGATTCCTATCGATTTATCTTCTGAGAAATTGTAACCTCCACAGCCCACAATTTCATTGTTTATTGATACAACATAATATTGCTCACGTTCATTTTCTAAAAAATAAATCAAGTCGACTTCCTCTTCTGTTGAGAAATAGTTTGGAGTATTTAAGCGAAATAGATTTATTACATCTGATTTGTCAGACTTCTCATAGGGTCGAATTGCTGAACAAACATCCATCATTACTCAACCTCATTCTTTGTGATTTCCGTTTCAATTGGATTGTTTGAACCGGCATCAGATATCTTTTCGGGCAATACATCTTTTATTTTCGGATGAATAAATTCAGCAAACGTGTGAACGGGTTTAAAAATGGAAGATTCGTTTTCAGTTTGTTCTGAAAACAGGGGAATTCCTGCCATTTTTATCATCATAAAAACCACACTCGAGAACATCATCATTTTCACCATCCCGAAAATTCCTCCAGCAATTCGGTTTATCATACCGAGCATGATTAAACTTACGGCTTTAGATAAAGCTTTTCCTAAAAAGTAAAAGGCAATATACGCCCCAACAAAGACGGCTAGAAATGCGGCCATTTTAATCCATGCGCCTTCTAGTCCTTGCGAATTTCTCATCCACTCTTCTGCTGTTTTCGAGAAATGAATTGCGAGCCAAATTCCTAAAAACAAACCCACCAAAGTGCAAAGTTCCATGATTAGTCCACGGCGGAAACCCGCAATAAATCCCCAAAGGAGAAATGCAAGAATGATAAAATCGAGCGTATTTAAATGTTCCATTTATACAAATTAAGCGGAATCCAACGTTCTAGAAACGCAGCAATTCGTAAATTTTAAACGAAGTAACCTTGATAAGAATTGTACTTTTGCAACTGAACGGTTTTATGCAACGACACACTCAACTTGCTTTCCTTACACCCTTTTTTTTGATCTTGCAGTTATTCTCGGCATGCAAAACAATAAAACCCCTAGAACCGCTTTATGAATCGAGTAAAAAGCAATTTACTCGGAGTGTTTCCTTTGTAAACATTCCCTTGGAAATTCCTTTACAGGTGATCGAAAATAAAATCAACGCACAATTTAAAGGCGTTATTTACGACGATGATAGCTACACACGC